>CAJPFL010000172.1 GCA_905339315.1 Rhodocyclaceae bacterium | reverse complement strand
GATTTCTCGGCGGTGCCTTCCTTCATGCCGTCCTTGAAGCCCTTGACGGCGCCGCCCAGGTCCTGGCCGACGTTGCGCAGCTTCTTGGTGCCGAAGATCAGCACGATGATCAGCAGAACGATCAGCCAGTGCCAGATGCTGAATGAACCCATGGCCTTCTCCTCTATCTCTTTCTATCGCTTGAGCATGCCCGGCAGGACGTCCGGGCCGCCGATGATGTGTAGGTGCACATGATACACCTCCTGCCGCCCCACCCGCCCCGTGTTGATGATGGTGCGGAAGCCGTCCGTGGCGCCCTGCTCGCGCGCCAGTCGCCCGGCCAGGGCGAGCATCCGGCCCAGCGCCGGCTCGTGGCCGGCCTCGCATTCGTAGAGCGAGGGCACATGCGCCTTGGGGATCATGAGGAAGTGCACCGGCGCGATCGGGTTGATGTCGTGGAAGGCGAAGACGTGCTCGTCCTCGTAGACCTTTTTGCTGGGAATCTCCCCGCGCGCGATCTTGCAGAAAATACAGTCGCTCATCTCAGGGATGACCTCGCGATTTTTTCTCGTCGATGCCGGAAATCCCCTCGCGGCGATGCAGTTCCGCCAGCACGTCGTCCGGGCCGAGGCCAAAATGCGTCAGCAGCACCAGGCTGTGGAACCACAGGTCGGCGGTCTCGCGCACGATGTGCAGGCGGTCCTGGTCCTTGGCCGCCATGATGGTCTCGGCCGCTTCCTCGGCAACCTTCTTGCAGATGGCGTCGGTGCCCTTGTGGTACAGGCTCGCCACGTAGGAAGAGTCAGGCGCTGCGCCACGGCGCTCCTTGAGCGTCTCGGCCAGCCGGTACAGCACATGGCAATCGATCATTTGTAGATCTCCTTGGGATCCTTCAGCACCGGGTCGGCGGCCACCCAGCGGCCATCCTCGAGCTTCTGGAAAAAACAGCTGCGCCGGCCGGTGTGGCAGGCGATGCCGCCGACTTGCTCGATCTTCAGCAGCAGCACGTCATTGTCGCAGTCGGTGCGGATTTCGCTGACCTTCTGCATGTGGCCGGACTCCTCGCCCTTGTGCCAGAGCTTCCTGCGCGAGCGCGACCAGTACACCGCCTCGCCGCAGGCGAGCGTGCGCGCCAGCGACTCGCGGTTCATCCAGGCGACCATCAGGATTTCCCCCGTCGCGGCATCCTGCGCGATGGCCGGCGCGAGGCCGTCCTTGTCCCACTTGATCTGATCCAATCCTTCACTCATTCATAGCCTCACTTCGATGCCGCGCGAACGCATGTATTCCTTGGCTTCGCGCACGGTGTATTCGCCATAATGGAAAATGCTCGCCGCCAGCACGGCGTCGGCATGGCCTTCGAGCACCCCCTCGGCGAGATGCGCCAGGGTGCCGACGCCGCCGCTGGCGATGACCGGGATGTCGACGGCGTCCGAGATGGCGCGCGTCAGCGGCAGATCGAAGCCGTTCTTGGTGCCGTCGCGGTCCATGCTGGTGAGGAGTATCTCACCGGCGCCCAGCTGCTGCACGCGCCGCGCCCACTCGACCGCATCCAGTCCGGTGCCCTTGCGGCCGCCGTGGGTGAACACCTCCCAGCGGCCGTCGCCGGATTTCTTGGCGTCGATGGCCACCACGATGCACTGCGCGCCGACCTTGCCGGAGGCATCCGCTACCAGCTGCGGATTCTGCACCGCGGCGGTGTTCATGCTGACCTTGTCGGCACCGGCGTTGAGCAGCCGCCGCACGTCGTCGACGACGCGCACGCCGCCGCCCACCGTCAGCGGGATGAACACCTGCTCGGCCACCTGCTCGACGACGTGGAGGATGATGTCGCGCTCGTCCGAGCTGGCGGTGATGTCGAGGAAGGTCAGCTCGTCGGCGCCCTGCTCGTCGTAGCGGCGCGCAATCTCGACCGGGTCGCCGGCATCGCGCAGGCCCTCGAAATTGATGCCCTTGACGACGCGGCCGGCCTTGACGTCGAGGCAGGGAATGATGCGCTTGGCGAGCATGGGAGATGTCGGCAGGCCGGCGGGTCAGCCGGCCTGCTTGCCGCCTTTCGAGAGCTTGTCCGCCTCGGCCTGGGCCTTCTTGAAGTCCAGCGTGCCTTCGTAGATGGCGCGGCCGGTGATGGCGCCCATGATGCCCTCGCCCTCGACCTTGCACAGGGCCTTGATGTCCTTGAGATTGGCGATGCCGCCGCTGGCGATGACCGGGATGCGCAGCGCCTGGGCCAGCCTCACCGTCGCCTCGATGTTCACGCCGCTGAGCATGCCGTCCCGGCCGATGTCGGTGTAGATCACCGCCTCGACGCCGTAGTCCTCGAACTTCTTCGCCAGGTCGACGACGTCGTGGCCGGTCATCTTCGACCAGCCGTCGGTCGCCACCTTGCCGTCCTTGGCGTCCAGCCCGACGATGATGTGGCCGGGGAAGGCGCCGCAGGCATCGTGCAGGAAGCCGGGGTTCTTCACCGCCGCAGTGCCGATGATGACGTAGGTGATGCCGTCGTCGAGGTAGCGCTCGATGGTGTCGAGATCGCGAATGCCGCCGCCCAGCTGGACGGGAATGTCGTCGCCGACCGCGGCGGTGATGGACTTGATCACCGCCTCGTTCTTCGGCTTGCCGGCGACGGCGCCGTTGAGGTCCACCAGGTGCAGGCGGCGGGCGCCCTGTGCCAGCCAGTGCCGCGCCATCGCGGCGGGATCTTCGGAGAACACCGTGGCATCGTCCATGTCGCCCTGTTTCAGGCGCACGCAGTGGCCGTCCTTGAGGTCGATCGCAGGTATCAGCAGCATAGGATGGGATGCAGAATGAAAAGGGTCAGGGTTGCCAGCGCATGAAGTTGCCCAGCAGGGCGAGGCCGGACTGGGCGCTTTTTTCGGGATGGAACTGCACGGCGAAAATATTATCCTTCGCCACCGCGCAGGTAAAGGGGAAGCCGTACACGCTGAAGGCAGCCACCAGCGCGGGCTCGCCCGCCTCGACGTAGTAGCTGTGCACGAAATAGAAGCGCGACCCGTCGGCGATGTCCTCCCAGAGAGCATGGGGTTCCGCCCGATTGACCTCGTTCCAGCCCATGTGCGGCACCTTCAGGCGGCTGCCGTCGGGCGCCACCATCTGCTCGTGGGGGAAGCGGCGCACGCGACCCGGCAGCACGCCGAGTCCGGCGACGTCGCCCTCCTCGCTCGATTCGAACAGCATCTGCAGGCCGATGCAGATGCCGAGAAAGGGCTTGTTCTGCGTTGCCGCGATGACGGCCGGGCGCAGGCCGCGCGCCTCCAGCTCGCGCATGCAGTCCGGCATGGCGCCCTGGCCCGGCACCACGACGCGGTCGGCGGCAGCCACCGCGGCCGGGTCGGAGGTGACCAGCACGCGCGCCTGCGGTGCGACATGCTCGATCGCCTTGGCGACCGACCGCAGGTTGCCCATGCCGTAATCGACGATAGCGACGGTATTCATAAAAGTCAGTGCCGGCAGGACGGCGGGAAAGGGCCCTAGAGCGCTCCCTTGGTGGACGGCACGCTGCCGGCGGCGCGCGGGTCGGCTTCCGCCGCCATGCGCAGCGCCCGGCCGAAGGCCTTGAACACCGTCTCGCACTGGTGGTGGGCGTTCTCGCCGCGCAGGTTGTCGATATGCAGCGTGATCTGGGCGTGATTCACCAGGCCCTGGAAGAATTCCTGGGTCAGGTCGACGTCGAACTGGCCGATCATCGCCCGGCTGAAGTCGACATTGAAGAACAGCCCGGGGCGTCCGGAGAAGTCGACCACCACGCGCGACAACGCCTCGTCGAGCGGCACGTAGGCATGGCCATAGCGGCGGATGCCCTTCTTGTCGCCGATGGCCTTCACCAGCGCCTGGCCGAGGGTGATGCCGACATCCTCCACCGTGTGGTGGGCGTCGATGTGCAGGTCCCCCTTGGCGGACACCTCGAGGTCGAGCATGCCGTGGCGGGCCACCTGGTCGAGCATGTGCTCGAGGAAGGGCACGCCGGTGGCCAGCTTCGACTGGCCGCTGCCATCGAGGTTTACGCGGACGGTGATTTCCGTCTCCAGGGTCTTGCGCGAGATTTCGGCTTGCCGCATGGCGGTCGCTACAGCGATGAGTGACTCAGGAGCGCATGATAACATCGGATTTTCCCTCTGAGCACCGCCCTGGCATGAGCCGTTACTGGAGCGCCGTCGTCCGCGGCCTGACCCCCTACGTTCCCGGCGAGCAGCCGAAACTGCCGAACCTGGTCAAGCTGAACACCAACGAGAATCCCTACGGCCCCTCGCCGAAGGTGCTGGAAGCGCTGCGCGGGGAAACCGGCGACTCATTGCGCCTCTATCCCGATCCCAACGCCGACCGCCTCAAGGCCGCCGTCGCCGCCTATTTCGGCGTGGCGCCGAAGCAGGTTTTCGTCGGCAACGGCTCCGACGAGGTGCTGGCCCACGTCTTCCTCGGCCTGCTCAAGCACGACCAGCCGGTGCTGTTTCCCGACATCACCTACAGCTTCTACCCGGTGTATTGCGGGCTGTACGACGTCGCCTATGAAACCGTGCCGCTGACGGAGGCCTTCGAGATCCGGCCGGCGGACTATTCGCGGCCCAACGGCGGCATCATCTTCCCCAACCCGAACGCGCCGACCGGCCGCGCCCTGCCGCTCGCCGCGATCGAGCAGATGCTCGCCGCCAACCCGGATTCGGTCGTCGTCGTGGACGAGGCCTATGTGGATTTCGGCGGGGAGACGGCCATCCCGCTGGTGGCGAAATACCCCAACCTGCTGGTGGTGCAGACCCTGTCCAAGTCGCGCTCGCTGGCCGGCCTGCGCGTCGGCTTCGCCGTCGGCCACGAAGACCTGATCGAGGCGCTGGAGCGGGTGAAGAACAGCTTCAACTCCTACCCCCTCGACCGCCTCGCCCTCGCCGGAGCGGTGGCGGCGATGGAGGACCGCGAGCATTTCGAGCAGACGCGGCAGGCCGTCATCCGCAGCCGCGAAGCGCTGATGAAGGAGCTGGCCGCGCTCGGCTTCGAAGTTTTGCCCTCGGCCGCCAACTTCGTCTTCGCCCGCCACCCCCGGCGCGATGCCGGCGAACTCGCCGCCGCCCTGCGCAGCCGCAGCATCATCGTGCGCCACTTCCGCCAGCCGCGCATCGAGCAGTTCCTGCGCATCACGGTCGGCACCGACGCGCAGTGCCAGGCGCTGATCAGCGCACTGCGGGAAATTTTCGGCTGATTATTTCTTGAGGCGCAACTCGGCCGCCCGCGCGTGCGCCTGCAGGCCCTCGCCGTGGGCGAGCGTGGAGGCGATGCGGCCGAGCTTGTCCGCACCTTCGGCCGACACCTCGATGATCGAGGTGCGCTTCTGGAAGTCGTAGACGCCGAGCGGCGAGGAGAAGCGCGCGCTGCGCGAGGTCGGCAGCACGTGGTTGGGCCCGGCGCAGTAGTCGCCGAGGGATTCCGAGGTATAGCGGCCGAGGAAGATGGCGCCGGCGTGGCGGATGCGGTCGACCAGCGCGTTCGGATCGGCCACGGAGAGCTCCAGGTGCTCCGGAGAAACAAGGTTGGCGATGGTGCAGGCCTCCTCCAGGTCGCGCACTTCGATCAGCGCACCGCGCCCCGAGAGCGAGGCGGCGATGACGTCCTTGCGCGGCATCTCGGGCAGCAGGCGCGCAAGGCTGTGCGCCACGGCGTCGATGAAGCGCAGGTCAGGGCAGAGCAGTATCGACTGCGCCAGCTCGTCGTGCTCGGCCTGGGCGAAGAGGTCCATCGCCACCCAGTCCGGGTCGGTCGAGCCGTCGGCGATGATCAGCACCTCCGAGGGGCCGGCCACCATGTCGATGCCGACCACGCCGAAGACGCGCCGCTTGGCCGCCGCCACATAGGCGTTGCCGGGGCCGACGATCTTGTCCACCTGCGGAATCGTCTGCGTGCCGTAGGCCAGCGCCCCCACCGCCTGCGCACCACCCAGGGTGAACACGCGGTCGACCCCGGCCAGCGCGGCAGCGGCCAGCACCAGCGCATTCTTTTCCCCGCGCGGCGTCGGCACGACCATGATCAGTTCGCCGACGCCGGCCACCTTGGCCGGGATGGCGTTCATCAGCACCGAGCTGGGGTAAGCCGCCTTGCCGCCGGGCACATAGAGGCCGACGCGGTCGAGCGGCGTCACCTTCTGGCCAAGGCGCGTACCGTCGGCCTCGGTGTATTCCCAGGAGGCGGCGAGCTGCTTCTGGTGATACAGGGCGATGCGCGTCGCGGCCTGCTCCAGCGCCTCGCGCTGCCCGGCCGGCAGGTTGAACAGCGCCGCCTCCAGCTCGCGCTTCGGCAGCTCCAGCTCGATCATGGACTTTGCCTGGAGGTGGTCGAAGCGGCGCGTGTATTCCAGCACGGCGGCATCGCCGACGGTGCGCACCGCCTTGAGGATCTCGGCCACCGCCTGCTCGATGCCCTCGTCCTGGGCGTTCTCGTAGACCAGCAGCGCGGCGAGCTGCCGGGTGAAATCGGGATCGCGTGTCGTCAAACGTTTAATCACGGACGGCTCCGGCGAAGGCGTCGATGACCGGCTGCAGCAGTTCGCGCTTCATCTTCAGCGCCGCCTGGTTGACGATCAGGCGCGAGGAGATCGGCATGATGTCCTCCACCGCCACGAGGTTGTTGGCCTTCAGGGTGTTGCCGCTGGAGACGAGGTCGACGATGGCATCGGCCAGCCCGACCAGCGGCGCCAGTTCCATCGAGCCGTAGAGCTTGATCAGGTCGACATGCACGCCCTTGGCGGCGAAGTGCTCGCGTGCCGTCCGGATGTACTTGGTCGCCACGCGCAGGCGGGCGCCGCGGCGCACGGCGGCGGCATAGTCGAAGCCGTTCGGCACCGCCACCGCCATGCGGCAGCGGGCGATCTTCAGGTCGAGCGGCTGGTAGAGGCCGGCGCCGCCATGCTCGATCAGCACGTCCTTGCCGGCGATGCCGAGGTCGGCCGCGCCGTACTGGACATAGGTCGGGGTATCCGAGGCGCGCACGATGACCAGGCGCACGTCGGCGCGGTTGGTGCCGAGGATCAGCTTGCGCGAGGTTTCCGGATCGTCGGCCGGCACGATGCCGGCCGCCGCCAGCAGCGGCAGGGTTTCCTCGAAGATGCGGCCCTTGGAAAGGGCGATGGTGATGCCGGTCACGGCGGGCTTTCGTTGCGTAAAAGCGTGATTTTAGCGCAGACGAGGAGTCAGTCTGCGCAGGACGGCGATCCGTTCAGTGCACGCGCCTGATGCGGGCGCCCAGCTGAGAGAGTTTCTCTTCGATGTGCTCGTAGCCGCGGTCGAGGTGGTAGATGCGGTCGATCAGGGTCTCGCCGCGCGCCACCAGTCCGGCGACGACCAGGCAGGCGGAAGCGCGCAGGTCGGTGGCCATGACGGTGGCGCCGTCGAGGCGCGGCACGCCCTTCACCACGGCGGTGTTGCCGGAGATCTCGATGTCGGCGCCGAGGCGGCGCAGCTCCTGGGCGTGCATGAAGCGGTTCTCGAAGATGGTTTCGGTAACCACCGCCGCGCCGCGGGCGACGCAGTTCATGGCCATGAACTGGGCCTGCATGTCGGTGGGGAAGGCCGGATAGGGGGCCGTGCGCAGGCTCACCGCATTGAGCGCCCCCCCCGCCTCGATCTCGATGGAATCCCGGTGGCAATCGATCCTGGCGCCGGCCTCGCGCAGCTTCTCGACCACCGCATCGAGGATGCCGCAATGCGTGCCGTTCAGCCGCACCCGCCCGCCGGCCGCGGCAACGGCGACGAGGAAGGTGCCGGTCTCGATGCGGTCGGGCATGATGCGGTGCTGCGCCCCCGATAAGCGCTCGACGCCCTCGATGGTGACGACATCGCTGCCGGCGCCGCTCACCCTGGCGCCCATGCTGTTCAGGCAGCGGGCGAGGTCGGCCACCTCCGGTTCGCGCGCCGCGTTTTCGATGACCGTGACGCCGTCGGCCAGGGCCGCCGCCATCATCAGGTTCTCGGTGCCGGTGACGGTGACGAGATCGCAGAAGATCCTCGCGCCGCGCAGCCGCTCGGCCTGCGCCAGGATGTAGCCGTGCTCGACGCGGATCTCGGCGCCCATCGCCTGCAGGCCGCGGATGTGGATGTCCACCGGCCGCGCACCGATGGCGCAGCCGCCGGGAAGCGAGACGCGCGCGCGTCCCGTGCGCGCCAGCAGCGGACCGAGCGTCAGAATGGCGGCGCGCATGGTCTTCACCATGTCGTAGGGCGCCTCGGGCTTGTCGAGCCCGCCGGCGTCGAGGACCAGGCTGTTCTTCTCGTCCAGGGTGACGTCCACGCCCATCTGCACGAGCAGGTGCAGCATGGTCGACACGTCGTTCAGGTGCGGCACGTTGGACAGGTACAGCGGCTGATCCGTCAGCAGGGCGGCGCACAGCAGTGGCAGCGCGGCGTTCTTGGCGCCGGAGATGCTCACCTCGCCGGCGAGCGGCACGCCGCCCTCGATCAGCAGCTTATCCACGCTGGGCTTCCCACTCCTCCGGCGTCAGGGTGCGCATCGAGAGGGCGTGGATCTCGCCGCTTTCCATGCGCCCGCCCAGCGCCTTGTAGACCGCCTGCTGGCGCTGGATGCGGTTCAGCCCCTCGAAGACGGCGCTGACGATGATCGCCTCGAAGTGGGCACCGTCGCCGTCGACGGAGAGATGTTCGCAGGGCAATCCCTGCGCGATGTAGCCCTGGATGTCTGCGGGTGTGACCATGATGTCGTTCCTATGCGCGAAGCTTGTAGCCTACCCTGAGCAGCCACAAGGTGAAAAGGGTGAGCACGACGAAGCACCCCGACACCACGCCCAGGCTGGCCCAGGGAGAGACGTCGGAGGCGCCGAAGAAGCCGTAACGGAAGCCGTCGATCATGTAGAAGATCGGGTTGAAGTGCGAGACCTGCTGCCAGAAGGCCGGCAGCGAATGGATCGAATAGAACACGCCGGACAGAAACGTCAGCGGCATGATGATGAAGTTCTGGAAGGCCGCCAGCTGGTCGAATTTCTCCGCCCAGATGCCGGCGATGACCCCCAGCGCGCCCATGATGGCGCCCCCCAGCACGGCAAACACCAGGATCCACAGCGGCGCCCGCCAGGAGAGATCGACGAACCACAGGGTCACCAGCAGCACGCCGAGCCCGACGACGAAGCCGCGCACGATGGCCGCCAGCACATAGGCGGCGAAGAACTGCCGGTAGGAGATCGGTGGCAGCAGCACGAAGATGATGTTGCCCGTCACCTTCGACTGGATCAGGGAGGACGAGCTGTTGGCGAAGGCGTTCTGCAGCACCGACATCATCACCAGCCCCGGCACCAGGAAGGAGGTGTAGGACACCCCCGCATACACCTGCACGTGCCGCTCCAGCACGTGCGAGAAGATCAGCAGGAAGAGCAGTGAGGTCAGCACCGGCGCCGCCACCGTCTGGAAGCTGACTTTCCAGAAGCGCAGCACTTCCTTCTGGAACAGGGTCAGGAAGCCGTCCATCAGCCCCGCTCCATGACGCGCAGGAAGACCTCCTCGAGATCCGGCTTGCCCACTTCGATATCGTCGACGCTGCAGCCTGCGTTGCGCAGATCGGCCAGGATGCCTTCGATGCCCTCGCAGTTTTCCAGGCTGAAGACGTAGGCGCCGTCCGCCTCGCCTTTGGTCAGCGCCCGCAGGGCCTCGGGCAAGCCGTTTCCCGGGGCAAGGCGCAGGCGCAGCGTATGCCCGGAAAACCGCCGCAGCAGGTTGGCCGTGGTGTCGAGCGCGACGATGCGGCCCTGCTTGAGCATGGCGATGCGCCCGCACAGGTTTTCCGCCTCCTCCAGGTAATGCGTGGTCAGCACGATGGTGTGGCCGTCGCGGTTGAGCCGCCGAATGAAGCCCCACAGCGCCTGGCGCAGCTCGACATCGACGCCGGCGGTCGGTTCGTCCAGCACGATCACCGGCGGGCGGTGCACCAGCGCCTGCGCCACCAGCACACGGCGCTTCATGCCGCCGGAGAGCTGCCGCATGTTGGTATCCGCCTTGGCGGTCAGGTCGAGGTTTTCGAGGATCTCGTCGATCCAGGCCGCATTGTCGCGGATGCCGAAGTAGCCCGACTGGATCTCCAGCGACTCGCGCACACTGAAAAAGGGGTCGAACACCAGTTCCTGCGGCACCACGCCGAGCCGGCGCCGGGCGGCCCGGTAGTCCGCAACCACGTCGTGGCCCATCACCGCCAGATGGCCGGCATCGGTGCGCACCAGGCCGGCCAGGGCCGAGATCAGCGTCGTCTTGCCGGCGCCGTTCGGCCCGAGCAGGCCGAAGAACTCCCCTTCGGCAATCTCCAGGTCGACGCCTGCCAGCGCCTGCACGCTGCCAAAGCACTTGGTCACGCCCTCAATGCGTATCGCGGGATTCATGCGGAAGAAACGCCGAAACCGCCGGCTTACGCCAGCGGCAGAAGCTCGGTCACGCCGTAGAGCGCAGCCAGGCTGAGCAAATTCTGCGGGGGATTGCTGATGCGGGCGGTCCTGCCCTGGGCCTTCGCCGCGCGCACCCAGCCGAAGACGACCGTCAGCCCGGAGGAATCCACTTCCTGCACCTGCGAGAGGTCGAAGGTGGTTTCGGGGCGTTTGATCAGGGCACTGCCGGCTTCCAGCATCTCACGCGCCTCGCCGAGCGTGAGCGGGCCGGAAACCTCGATGCGATCCCCGGCGTCGCGGATCATTTCTTGACGTTGGCTTCCAGGCTGGCGTTCTTGGCCTTCAGCGTCTTGATCAGGCCGTCGATGCCGCCGTTGCGGATTTCAGTGGCGAAGCTGGAGCGGTAGTTCGTCACCAGGCTGACGCCGGCGACGACCACGTCGTAGACCTTCCAGGCATTGCCGTTCTTCTCGAGGCTGTAATCCAGGGTGATCGGCTGGCGGGCGCCCGCCTGGTGGATCTGCGTGCGCACCGTGACATCCGTTTCGCCCGGCTGCATCTTGAAGGGCCGGTAATCGACCGACTCGTTCTTGTAGGCGATCAGGGCATTCGAATAGGTGCGCACCAGCAGGTCGCGGAATTCCTCGGTCAGCACCTTCTGCTGCTCCGGCGTCGCCTGGCGCCAGTCCTTGCCCACGGCGAGTGCGGTCATGCGCGTGAAGTTGAAATGCGGCAGGACCTTCTGTTCGACCAGCTCGATGGCGCGCCTGGTGCTCCCGGCCTTGATGTCCTTGTCCTTGCGGATGATGTCGAGCACTTCGTCCGTGACCGACTTCACCAGCGCATCGGGCGCCATCTGCTGGGCCAGGGCGCCGGGCGACAGAAAGAAGCTGGCACACGCCAGCAACGCAGCAAATAGCCTCATGTTTTATCCAAAAAAATGAACGGGTCAGTTGCGTGCGGCAACCTGCGACGAAGCTCCAGCCCCATCCTGTGCCTCGGCCGATTTGCCCTCGCCGGCGCCGGAATAGGGGTCGAACTTCGGCGGATTGCCGTCATGGATCAGGCTTTGGCGGCGCTGCAGGTAGGCATCGCGGACGTAGCTGTACTTGTCGAGCGCTGCCTCCTCGATGACCTTGTCGGCCTTCAGCAACTCGGCCCGATTACTGATGTAGCGTAGCAAGATCATCGAGTTGCGGGTCGGGATGTGATCGAGTTGAGCCCAGACGGGATCCACATACACATCCAGGATGAGACCAAGCGTGTCACGGACGGTACGGGGTCCGAAGAAGGGCCAGACGACGTAAGCCCCGTCCGGCATGCCCCAGCGGCCGAAGGTCTGGCCGAAGTCCTCTTCGTGCTTTTCCATGCCCATGGTGCTGGCGACATCGAGGATGCCGAGGAAGCCCACGGTCGTATTCACCAGGACGCGCCCGGCATCGGAGGCGGCCTGGGCCGGCTTGCCCTGGAGCAGGTTGTTGACGCCGATCATCAGGTCTTCGATATTCGAGAAGAAGTTGGCCACGCCCGTCTGCAGCGGCGATGGCAGCACAGCCTCGTAGCCGGTCGCAACCGGCTTGAGGATGACCTTGTCGAGGCCCTCGTTGAATCCGTACATGGCGCGGTTGAAGCCCTCGACCGGATCCTTCGGGTTTCCGCTCGTGGCGCAGCCTCCCAGCAACGCGGCGAACGCCACCAGGGCAGTCAGCCTGCCAGCTTGTGTTTTGAATGTCGTTTTCATCAAGATGCCTTTTCTCGTTGTGCTTCTGTCAGCAATCTTCCGTTCAACGTCACTTCTTCTCGTTTCCCTCGGCCGCCTTGTTGAACAGGAACTGGCCGACAAGATCCTCCAGCACCATGGCGGATTCCGTCTTTTTCACGGATTCGCCCGGCTTGATCACCTCGGCATCGCCACCAACGTCGAGACCGATGTACTGCTCTCCCAGCAGGCCGGAGGTGCGGATCTTGGCGAACGTATCGCGCGGAAACTTGAACTGGCTGCTGATGTTCATCGTCACCACGGCTACGTAACGCTCGGCATCCAGCCTGATATCGCCGACCCGGCCGACCACCACGCCCGCGCTTTTCACGGGCGCGCGTACCTTGAGTCCCCCGATATTATCAAAATTTGCTTTGAGTACATAGGTTTCCCCGGTATTTGCTGAAGCTAGGTTACCCACCTTTAGTGCTAAAAACAACAGTGCACCCAGGCCGATGGCCACAAACACCCCAACCCACAGATCTAAAGTGATACGGTTCATTACGCACCCCGGAACATGAACGCCGTCAGTATAAAGTCGGCGGCAAGGATAGCCAGGGAAGAAGTCACCACGGTGCGCGTCGTCGCACCGGACACCCCTTCCGCGGTCGGTTCGGAATCATAGCCCTCGAATACGGCGATCCAGGAGACGATGATGCCGAACACAACGCTCTTGATGACGCCGTTGACGATGTCCTCGCGGAAATCGACCGACGCCTGCATCTGCGACCAGAACGAGCCCTCATCCACCCCGATCAGCACAACGCCGACCAGGTAGCCGCCGAATATCCCCATTGCCGAGAACAGCGCCGCCAGCAGCGGCATGGAGATCACGCCGGCCCAGAAGCGCGGCGCCACCACCCGGGCGATCGGGTTCACCGCCATCATTTCCATGGCGGAGAGCTGCTCGGTGGCCTTCATCAGGCCGATTTCGGCGGTAATCGCCGAGCCGGCGCGGCTGGCGAACAGCAGCGCAGACACCACCGGCCCCAGCTCGCGCACCAGCGACAGGGCGACCAGGATGCCGAGCGCCTCGGAGGAGCCGTAGCGCTGCAGCGTGTCGTAGCCCTGCAGGCCCAGCACCATGCCGACGAACAGGCCGGATACGAGGATGATGATGAGCGACAACACCCCGGTGAAGTAGATCTCGCGGATGGTGAGGAAGAAACGACGGAAGCTGGTGCCCGAATACAGCAGGGTGGCCAGGAAAAAGCGGCTGGCAAAGCCCAGGCGCCAGATGCGCGAGGTGACGCGGTGGCCGAGGCCGCGCAGGGCCGAGGTCGCGCGATCAAGCATGGGTTGCTCCGTAGATCTGTTCCCGATAGGGCGCCGAAGGATACTGGAACGGCACCGGACCGTCCATCTCCCCCCAGACGAACTGGTGCACATAGGCCTTGTCGGAGGCGCGGATCTCGTCCGGCGTGCCTTCGGCGACCACCTTGCCGTCCGCCATGAAATAGACGTAATCGACGATTTGCAGGGATTCCTGCACGTCGTGGGTGACGATGATCGAACTGCCGCCCAGGGCGTCGTTGAGCTTGCGGATCAGCTGCCCGATGATGCCCATCGTGATTGGATCCAGCCCGGTGAAGGGTTCGTCGTACATCATCAGCAGCGGGTCCAGCGCGATGGCACGCGCCAGGGCGACGCGGCGCGCCATGCCGCCCGACAGTTCGGATGGCATCAGGTTCTGCGCCCCGCGCAGCCCCACGGCATTCAGCTTCAGCAGCACCAGGTCACGAATCATGGCTTCCGTCAGATTGCTGTGCTCCCGCATCTGGAAGGCGACGTTGTCGAACACCGAGATGTCGGTGAACAGCGCGCCGAACTGGAACAGCATGCCCATGCGGCGGCGCATGGCATACAGGTCGGCGGCATCCAGTTCATGCACCACCCGTCCGTCGAAGCGCACCTCGCCCTGCGACGGCTTCAGCTGGCCGCCGATCAGGCGCAGGGTGGTCGTCTTGCCGCAGCCGCTCTGCCCCATGATGGCGACCACCTTGCCGCGCGGGATCGTCATGTTGATGCCCGTCAGGACCGGCCGCCGGTCGTAGGTAAAGTTCAGGTCGCTGATCCTGACGAGGGGTTCGTTCGGCACAAAAGCGGGTATCTGCTGGTTTGGAAGGTTCGGCATTCTATCAGAGCGGGCCACGGCTGCCGGCATGATAGCGGTCTATCCGCCGCCAGGCCGTGAACAAGTTCACACCGGCCTGCAGGCATGCATTGGGTTGAACGATTCCGCTCTGTTATAGTTTGGCAATGGATGAACCGGGCAAGCAAGCGCTGGCATGACCAACCCTGATTCCCGCAAGCCTTCCCTCCTGATCGTCGATGACGACCCGCTCATCATCGACACCCTGGCATTCTTCCTCAAGCGCGAATTCAGGATCAGCACCGCCGGCTCCCGCGCCGACTGCATCAGCCTGTTGCGCAGCCGCGGCACGGCGCCGCAACTGGCCCTGGTCGACCTCGGCCTGCCGCCCCAGCCGCACCTGCCCGACGAGGGCTTCGCCCTGATCTCCGACCTGCTCGCCCACTCGCCCGGCATCAGGATCGTCGTGCTTTCGGGTCAGAACGACGAAGCCAATGCGCGCCACGCCCGCGCCCTCGGCGCGACCGAATTCGTCGCCAAGCCGGCCGACCCCGAACAGCTGCGGCAAATCCTGCTGCAGATACACGCCATCCAGTCGGCGGAGCTGGCCGCCCAGCCGGCGACGGTCGAGGATCCCTGCGGCCTGCTCGGCAACAGCGTGCCGATGCAGAAGCTGCGCGCCCAGATCAGGCAGTACGGCGACTCGCCCTTCCCGGTGCTGATCGAGGGGGAGTCCGGCAGCGGCAAGGAAATCGTCGCCAGCTGCTGCCTGCATCGCATGACGTCATGCCGCGACAAGCCGTATTTCGCGCTCAACTGCGCCGCCATCTCGCCGACCCTGGTCGAGCCGACCCTGTTCGGCTACGCCAAGGGGGCGTTCACCGGCGCCGCCCAGGCCAAGTCCGGCTATTTCGAGGACGCCCGGGACGGCACGCTGTTCCTCGACGAGATCGGCGAACTCCCGCTCGAGCTGCAGCCGAAGCTGCTGCGCGTCCTGGAAAACGGCGAATTCCAGCGCGTCGGCGAAACCCAGCAGCGCGTCAGCGGCGCCCGCGTCATCGCCGCCACCAACCGCGACCTGCGCAAGGAAGTGCGGGAGGGGCGCTTCCGCGCCGACCTGTATCACCGCCTGTCGGTGTTCACCATCAACGTGCCGCCCCTGCGCGAAATGGGCGACGACAAGGTGCTGCTGCTGCGGCACTACCGCGCCTTCTATGCCGAGCAGGCGCGGCAACTTCCCTTCGAGCTCTCGGACGATGCCCTGTCCCGCTGGCAGTCCTACGGTTTCCCGGGCAACGTGCGCGAACTGCGCAACATCGTCATCCGCCTCGCCACCAAGCATCCGGGACGGACGGTCGGCGTGGCCGAACTGGAGGAGGAGTTCGACACGGGGGCGGAAGGCAGCCTCTCTTCCTGGCTGCCGCCGCAGGATATCGACGAGCTCGCCGAGATCGCCCTGCGCCAGCTGCAGCAGCGCGGCCAGTTCAACCTCGACGACACCCTGCTGCGCTGGGAGCAGGGCTACATCCAGGCGGCGCTCAAGCTGAGCCACGGCAACGTCAGCCAGGCCGCCAGGCTGCTCGGCGTCAACCGCACGACGCTGTACAACCGCATGGAAGTGCTGGAGCGCGACCTGGACGCCCCCTCCGGCACCTCATAACACGGGAGAAACCGCCGCATCATGTACCTTGAACATTTCGGCCTGACCGAAGCGCCGTTCCGCATCACGCCGCACACGGACTTCTTCTTCGAAGGCGCCAACCGCGGCGCCACGCTGGAAGCGCTGCTGTATGCCATCACCCACGACGAAGGCATCGTCAAGGTGAGCGGCGAGGTCGGCAGCGGCAAGACCATGCTGTGCCGGGTGCTGATGGAGCGCCTGCCGCAGCATGTCGTGACGATCCACCTGGCCAATCCCTCGCTGTCGCGCGAGGAAATCCTCTTCGCCCTGGCCGACGAACTGCAGGTCAACCTTGCCACCAACCGCGTCAGCGCGGTGCTGCGCGCCCTGCAGGAGCACCTCATCGACCTGTATGCGCAGGGCCGCCAGGTCGTGGTCCTCATCGACGAGGCGCATGCCATGCCGGCGGAAACGCTGGAGGAGATCCGCCTGCTCTCCAATCTCGAATCGAACCGCCACAAGCTGCTGCAGATCGTCCTCTTCGGCCAGCCCGAGCTGAACGACATCCTCAACCGCAACGAGATGCGCCAGCTCAAGGAGCGCATCACCCATAACTTCACGCTCGAACCGCTGGTGCGCGCCGACATCGCCCAGTACATCAGCTTCCGCATGCGCGCCGCCGGCTTCAAGGGGCCCGACGTCTTCTCCCCGGCCGCGCTGAAGCAGATCGCCGCCGCCTCGCTCGGCCTGACCCGGCGCGTCAACATCCTCTGCGACAAGGCCCTGCTGGCCGCCTTTGCCGGCAACACCCACGAAATCACCGCCCCCCATGTCAAGGCCGCCATCCGCGACGCCGATTTCCGCGGCGCCTCCCTGGCGCGCCCCGGCATCTGGCTGGGCGGCGCCGCGGCGGCGGCCCTGGTCCTCGGCGCCATCGCGGCCTTCCACTACCAGTCGGGCGGGCCGCCCCAGGCCGACATTCCCGCAGCGCCGGCCGCCGCAACGCTCCCCGCGGCCGCAACCCCGGTCGCCCCGCCCCCTGTCGCCCCGCCGCCGGCCGCTGCCGCCCCGGAATCCCCGGCACCGCCGCCGGCCGCTGCCAGTACGCCGCCCGCCCCGCCGCCCGCGCCCACTGTTACTGCCCCTGCCGAGGCCGCGCCGCCGCCCGTCAAGCCGGCCGATGCGCCTGCGCTTGCCCCTGCCATCGCCGCGGCCACCGCCCACAGCGAGGCCGCCCCCAGGCAAAAGGACCGGCAAGCGCGCTTCGGGCCACTGACGCAGCAGCATCTCGAGGCAACCCGCAAATGGCTCGATGCGGCCGGCGACAGCCGCTGGTTCATCCAGCTCCTGAGCACCGACCCCGGCAGCGCCGCGCACCTCGAAAACTTTCTCGCCACGGCCGCAAGGCTGGTCGCGCCCGCCGAGCTCAGGGTATATTCGGTCGAGTTCGGCGGGACCAGGCGGATGGGCGTCATCTATGGCGATTACCCCAGCAGGGAGGCTGCGATGAATGCCATGGGCAGCCTGCCGCAGGCCTTGAAGCTGTATGGGCCCTACCCGCGCCAGGTCAGGCGCCTGCGCAGCTAAGGATGTTGCAGTGGCACATTCACAACAATCGGATCGTCTGCCATTAAATAATCAAAATCAGGCAGTTGCAAAATAATGTTAATGTGCTATGCTCGAAACGCCCGACCTCTGACAAGGAGGCGCAACCACGTGGCTCGCCATGACAGCTAGAACAACGATTCTTTCCCTGCTTGCTGCAACCGTGCTGGCGGCCTGCGCGTGGCCCATGGCCAAGCCGCCATCCAGCGGACACATCGGCGCGGACAGCGCCCCTCCCCCCAAGTCGAGCATTCCGCAACCGGTCCAGCAATCCGCGGCCGTGCCCAGGCCCAAGGCGGCGCCCAAAACCGAAACCTACAGCGTCGTCGTCAAGGACGTGAAGGTCGAGGAACTGCTCTTCGCCCTCGCCCGCGACGCCAAGCTCAACGTCGATATCCATCCGGGCATCCGCGGCACGGTGACCCTGAACGCCATCGACCAGACGCTGCCGCAGCTGCTCAACCGCATCGCCAAGCAGGTCGACATGCGCTTCGAGCTGGACGGCCCCAACCTGGTGGTGATGCCGGACTCGCCCTACCTGCGCACCTACAAGGTGGACTACGTCAACATGTCGCGCGACACCACCGGCAACGTCGCCATCAACACCCAGATCGCCAGCATCAGCCCGACCGCCGCCGGCGCCGGCGGGGCGGGGGCGGCGGCCGGCGGCACCAGCGGCAACGTCTCCTCGACGAAGGTGGACAACGTCGCCAAGAACCGCTTCTGGGAGACGCTGGAGAAGAACGTCAAGGACATCCTGCGCGAAACCGACAAGGAAATCATCGTCAAGCGCCGGGTGGCGGAAGGGCAGGAACAGGCCGCAGCAGCAGCCGGTGCCGCGGCCCCCGCGGCGGGGGGCGCGGCCGCGCCCTCGCAGATCCAGGTGCAGATTGCGCCCCAGCCGCAACCGCAGTCCGCAGCCGGCAAGGAATATGAAACCCTGCAGGCCGCCTCCGTCATGGTCAATCCCGAAACCGGCGTGATGCTGGTTCGCGCCACCGGGCGCCAGCACGAGAAGATCCAGGGTTTCCTCGACCAGGTGCTGTCCTCGGCGCGGCGCCAGGTGATGATCGAGGCCACCATCGTCGAGGTGCGCCTCAACCAGAACTACCAGCAGGGCATCGACTGGCTCTACCTTACCCGCAGCACCGGCGTCGGCCAGGCGAACAAAACCCGCAGCTTCAGCTACGACCCGGTTTCCGGCGGCATCACGGCATCGACCGTCGAGTCGTCGCTGCCCTCGGCCGTTGCCAACACCCTGTTCACCGCCGCCTTCCGGCGCGGCGACTTCCTCGCGGCGATCAAGCTGCTGGAAACCTTCGGCACGCTGAAGGTGATCTCCAGCCCGAAGCTGTCTGTGCTCAACAACCAGACGGCGATCCTGAAGGTGGTGGACAACGTCGTCTACTTCCAGGTCAAGTCCGACGCCAGCCAGGGCCAGACCAGCACCGTCACCACCGTGACGACGACGCCGCAATCGGTCTCGGTCGGCCTGGTGATGAGCGTCACGCCGCAGATCAGCGAGGGCAATGCCGTGCTGCTCAACGTGCGCCCGACCATCTCGCGCATCACCGGCTACAAGCGCGACCCCAACCCCATCCTGCCGGCCACCATCCCCAACAATGTTCCGGAGATCCAGACGCGCGAGATGGAGTCGCTGATGAGCGTCAATGACGGGGACATCGCCGTGCTCGGCGGCCTGATGCAGGACAGCATGAACAACACCGACGACACGGTGCCGGGCATCTCCGGCATCCCCATCCTCGGCAACCTCTTCATGTACCGCAACGACACCATGACCAAGTCGGAACTGGTGGTCTTCATGCGTCCGACCGTGATCCGCGACGCCAGCATCCAGAGCGATTTCGGCAGCTTCCGCAGCAACCTGCCGGGCAAGGACTTCTTCGACAACAAGGGCCAGCCGCAGCCGGTGCCGGAATTCAATCTGGGAGGCACCCCGCAGTGAGCCTCCTGATGGACGCGCTGAAGAAGGCCGAGGAGGCCAAGCGCCGGTCCGAGGCAGCGGCGAAGGACGCGCCGCAGGAAAGCCCGCCGGCCGCCGAGGACGGCGCCGAGACGCGCGGCCTGCCGGAACTGCCTTCGCGCCTGGAACTGCTCGACCACGAGTTCCACACGCCGCCCGCCGCCAGGCCCGAAGCCGCCGCCGC
>CAJPFL010000171.1 GCA_905339315.1 Rhodocyclaceae bacterium | reverse complement strand
TCGCCGCCACGCGCGTGCACAACGCCCGCGACTATATTTCCGCGGGCCGCAACCTGCCGCTGTACATCGTCACCGCGATGGTGTTCGCGACCTGGTTCGGCGCGGAAACGGTGCTCGGCATCTCGGCGACCTTCCTCAAGGAGGGGATGCGCGGCCTGGTGTCGGACCCGATCGGCGCCTCGTTCTGCCTGATCCTGTTCGGCCTGCTGTTCGCCCGGCCGCTGTACCGGCTGAACCTGCTGACCATCGGCGACTACTACCGCCTGCGCTACGGCCGCCTGGTCGAGCTGGTCGCCGCCGTGTGCATCGTCATCTCCTACCTGGGCTGGGTGTCGGCGCAGATCACCGCCCTCGGCCTGGTGTTCAACCTGCTCTCGCAGGACGCCATTTCCACCACCGCCGGCATGCTCATCGGCGCCGCCGTGGTGCTGACCTACACGATCTTCGGCGGCATGTGGTCGGTGGCGATCACGACCTTCATCCAGATGATCGTCATCGTCCTCGGGCTGTTCTACATCATGACGGTCGCCGGCGACATGGCCGGCGGCTTCGGCAATCTGCTGCGGCACGCGGCCGACGCCGGCAAGTTCGCGGTGCTGCCGGAGGAGACCAGCTGGGCCGCCAGCGTCGGCTTCGTCGCCGCGCTGATCACCATGGGATTCGGCTCGATTCCGCAGCAGGACGTGTTCCAGCGCGCCAACTCCTCCCGCAGCGAGCGCACCGCGGTCTGGGGCTCGGTGCTCGGCGGCGGCGCCTATTTCCTCTTCGCCTTCGTGCCGCTGCTGCTCGCCTACTCGGCGACGCTGATCGACCCGGCCGCGGTCGAGCGCCTGGCCGAGGCCGATCCGCAGCACATCCTGCCCCGCCTGATCCTCGACCACATGTCGCCGCTGGCGCAGGTGGTGTTCTTCGGCGCCCTGCTCTCGGTCATCATGAGCACCGCCAGCGGCACGCTGCTGGCGCCGTCAGTGATCTTTTCCGAGAACATCGTGCGCGGAACGATGAAGAACGTCAGCGAAGACCAGCTGCTGCGCCTGACCCGCTTCGCTGTATTCGGCTTCACCGTGCTGGTGACGGGGTATGCCCTCAACACCGACAGCAGCATCCACAAGATGGTCGAGAACGCCTACAAGATCACCCTCGTCGCCGCCTTCGTGCCGCTCGCCGCCGGGCTGTACTGGCGCCGTGCCAGCAACCAGGGCGCGATCCTGTCCGCGCTGGCCGGATTGATGGTCTGGATCGCCTGCGAAATCGCCGCGCCCGAAGGCGACGTCCCGCCCCAGTTCGCCGGCTTCCTCGCCAGCGTCATCGGCATGCTGGCCGGTTCGCTCCTGCCGCAATGGATCGCCCCCGCCGGCGACGCGGCGGCCGGGCAGGCGCACGGCCACGGCTGAGGCGCGGGCACGCGCGTCCGGCGCCGAGCGCGAGCGGAACGGCTATCCTGCATGGCCATGCACATGAAGCACACGTCCGCACCGCTCGCCCGCTATCTCGCCATCGCCTATGCGCTGCTGGTGGCCTACGCCAGCCTGCACCCGCTCACCGGCTGGCGGGACAACGGCGTGCCCGTCTTCGATTACCTCGGCGCGGCCTGGCCGCGCTATTACACCGGCTTCGACCTGGCCGCCAACATCCTCGCCTACCTGCCGCTCGGCTTCCTGCTGGTGCCGGCACTGCAGGGGCGGCTGGGCATCGCGGCAGCGGCCCTGATTGCGGCGCTGGCCGGCGGCGGCCTCGGCTTCGTGCTGGAAACGCTGCAGAACTTCCTGCCCAGCCGCGTGCCCTCCAACATCGACCTGGCCTGCAATGCCATCGGCGCCATGATCGGCGCGGCAGCGGGCATGAACTGGGGCCGGGCGCTGACCGACGGCGGCCACCTGCATCGCCTGCGCACGCGGCTCGCCGTCGACGGCCCCGCGGCGGATTTCGGCCTGGTGCTGCTCGGCCTGTGGCTGCTCGCGCAGCTCAACCCGGAACTGCTGCTGTTCGGCACCGGCGACCTGCGGGCGCTCCTCGAGCTGCCGCCGCTGCCGTATTCGGCGCAACGCTTCTTCGTCATCGAGGCCGGCGTCGCCGCGGCCGGCACCCTCGCCGCCGGGCTCATCACCTGGTCGCTGCTGCGCCCGCATAGCCGCTGGCTGCTGGCGGCGCTGCTGCTGCCGGCGCTTGCGGTGAAGGCCTTCGCCAGCGCGCTGCTGGTGAACGACGCCCAGTTCGCGCACTGGGCCACGCCGGGGAACATGGCGGGGCTCGCCGCGGGCACGGCCGTCCTGCTGGCCGCCACGCATCTGCCGCCGCTGGCGCAGCGCATGCTGGCGGCGCTGGCGCTGCTGTTCGCCACGGCGCTGGTGAACCTGGCGCCGGAGAATCCCTATCTCGCCGCCTCGCTGGCCGTCTGGCAGCAGGGGCATTTCCTCAACTTCAACGGCCTCACCAAGCTGGTCTCCAGCCTGTGGCCCTTCGCCGCGCTGCC
>CAJPFL010000170.1 GCA_905339315.1 Rhodocyclaceae bacterium | reverse complement strand
GGCGAGCCCTGGCGGATTTCCTCGTTCAGCGCGCTCTTCGCGCACTGCTCGATGCGGCCCTCCACCGTGACGATGCGGCCGAGCGCGGCATCGAACTTCGGGTAGGCCGCCGCCTTGCCCTTGAGATCGGTCGATCCCTCGCCGAGGCAGGTCAGGAAGGCGGCCTCGCGCGCGGCCAGCTTCCTCACCAGCGCCTCGCCCTCGTCCACGGCGAGGTGGCCCGGATGCAGCTCGATGCGATCGAGGTCCATGTGCTTCCAGTTCAGCTTCCACTGCTCGGCCGGCTTCTCGGCCAGCCCGGCGTGGCGCTCGAGCGCCGCCTCGTCGCGCCAGTACTGGATGGTGTCGCTGAAGCCGACGTCGCCCTCGACGCCCCTGGCCGGATCGATCTTCGCGTCGGCATGGCGCTCGCGGTAGGTCTCGTCAGCGATGACGCTGCTGACCGCGACCAGGCACAGCATGAGCGCCGAAAGCAGCGCGATGTACTTGCGGTCGGACATCGCCAGCCTCCTATTTCGACGACAGCAGGAAGGCGACCACATCGCGCAGTTCCTGGTCGGTGAGGATGTCGTTGGTGCCAATGGGCGGCATCAGCGTCTCCGGGTTGATCGTGCGCATGTCGTAGACCATGGCGTAGGTCTCGGCCTCGCTCCGGCCGCTGCTGCCGTAATGGCTCAGGTCCGGGCCGCGCGAGCCGGGCTGGCTGCCGCCCGGCATGACGTGGCAGGCCAGGCAGTTGCCGCGGTCGCGCGCAAAGGCGATCTGTTTGCCCTTCCCGGCGTTGCCGTTGAGCGGCCCCTCGAGCGCCTTCTTCACCGGCTTGCGCGTCGCCGCCTTGCCGCAGGGCAGGCTGTAGCTCAGGCAGGGGAAGGCCGAGTAGTCGGCCGGCGCCTGGGCGCCGGCCGATCCGGCAAAAGTCAGCCCCAGCAGGACGGCGGTAAGGACCGCTTTCATGGCTTCGCTCCGCCTCAGAACTGGTGGGTGACCTGCAGGCCGAAGCGGGCGCCGACGGCATCGGTGACGATGTTGGCGTTGTTCGTCGCCCGCGCCCGGAAGGCCGCGGAGGGCCCGACGGTGACCGGGTTCGGCGCCTTGGCATCGCGCGGCTCGATGTTGAAGGTCAGGCGCGTCGCCGGCGAGAAGTTGTAGTTCACCGCGAAGGTGAGCTGCTTGATGATGCGCTCGTCGGCGTCGTTCCAGAGGGCAGTGCCGATGGTCTTGTAGAGCACGTCATGGCGGGCGTAGCGGATGCCGAAGTCCCACTTCTCGTTGAGGTACCAGCCGTAGTCGAAGGTGATGCCGCGCGCCTTGTTGCCCTTCTCCGCGCCGATCTGGATCTGGCCGCCGAAGGCCTCGTCCACGACGTTGCCGGTGGGCGTGTAGAAGATCATGCCGTCGGCGTACATCAGGTCGAGGCCGAGGCGGTGCCTGCCGCGCCCTTCGCCGAGGATCTCGCCGAGCGCCTTGACGCCGAAGCCGTGGCGGGTGAAGTCGAAGTCGCGGCTGTGGTCGCCGGCGGCATTGATCTCGAAGTTGCGCGTGCCGCGCTGGTGGTAGGCGTAGCCCTTGACGCCGTGCTTGCCCGGCCCCTTCCCGCCCGGCAGGTCGTACTCGGTGGAGAAGTAGAGGTTGAGGTCCTTCTCGCTGTTGTAGTCGTTGACGCTGTGGATGCCGCTGCCGTTGCCGACCATGACGGCATAGGTATGCGTCCACTTGCCGAACTTGAAGGCGTCGAAGAACTGGATGCCCAGGTCGCGGCCGGCGTCGGCATCCCAGCCGCTGAACGAAGAGGAGCCGGCGCCGTAGCTCTGGCCGGGGATCGGCGTCGTGCCCTTGGTGTTGGTGCGTACGAACTTCTCGGTCTGCACGCGGGCGATGAAGTCGCTCGGCCAGATATAGGGCGTGGCGCCGGCGGCCTGGTAGAGCTCCTCCGGGCCGGGCTTCCGCATCAGGCCGGCGCGCACGCGCACGCCCGGAATGTAGCTGAAGGTCATGGTGGCGTCGGTCAGGCTGACAAAGTGGTCGCGCGAGGTGTCGAGCGGCTCGTAGTTGGCGGCGTTCTGGCCGAAGTTCACCATCAGGAAGTAGTTGATCTTCCCGGGGATCAGGTTGCCGCGCAGGCCGACGGCCAGGTTGTCGAGGTTGAAATCGGCATTCTTGTCGCGGAATTCCGGGCCGACCCGGCACATCGCGTTGTAGGAACCGTTGAGCAGGCCGTGGGCGGTGGTTGCGCTGCCGGTGCCCGGGTTCACCAGCCCCTGCAGCTTGTCGCAGCCGTACAGGTTGGTATATGACAGCTGTCCGATGCCGAAGAACTTGTGCGTGGTGGTCGGCGGCTCCATCGCCTGCAGCATCACCCAGTCGGCTGCGGCGGCCTGCCCGGAGATGCCCAGCGTTGCGAACGCCACGGCCAGCGCCGTCGCCCGTTTCCCTTTGTTGCTCCTCATGATTTCTCCTCCTCGAGTGCGTCTCTTTTTATGAACAGCAGTTCTCTTCCTTGACCCCCGCCTTCTTCAGGAAGAAGGCCAGCGGGCAGAATCGGGTGATCCCGCTTTGCGCCAGGTTCAGCCCGACGAAGGCCGGCAGGACGACCCAGTAGGGATGCACGTAATGCGCCAGCGCCAGCCCCAGCAGCACCATCAGGCCGGCAACGAGATGCACGATGCGATCGACAGTCATGTGTTTGCTCCCCGGGATGAATTACTTGAGGCGCGCCGAAACGCCCGGCTGGCCGCGGAAATGCGCATGGCAGGCGACGCAGCCGGCGGTGACGTCGCCGAAATGGCGGGCGGCGGCGGCCATGTCGCCCTTTTCGGCGGCGGCGGCGAGCTTCATGGCGCCTCCCTCGACGGCTTCCTCCATCGCCGGCAGCACGCCGAGGTCCTTGCCGGTGATCTTCTCCAGCGGCAGGTAGGGCAGCATGCCGCCGCGCGGCAGGCGGTGGTGGGCGAGGCGACGTGCCGCGTCGGCAGCCAGCTCGCCGTTATCGGTGGCAATGGCACCGGCCACAGCCTGATAGTCGGCGAGCAGCTCCTGCATCACCTGGCGCATGGTCAGCGTGTCGCTGCGGCGGGTATGCTTGACGGCCACCTTGAACAGGAACTGCTGGATCTCGGGCGGCAGCGCATCGGCCTTTTCCCGCAGTTCGGGCTTCATCATGGCCTTGCTCTTCTGCATGAACTCCTTGGCGCGCTGCATTTCCTCCGGCGACGGCGCCTGCGACCAGGCCGCCCCGCCCAGGCCCAGGCCGAGCACGGCCACCGCGGCGATGGCCATGAATTTCGCTTTCTTCATTTCATTCCTCCCGTTTCGACGATTCGAATGTGTTATGTTTTTCGGCACAGGAAGATTAGGACGGAGCGGTTTCCGGGCTGTTGCAGGGGAGCCGCAATTGTTACAAGTTGTTTCAAGGTGAGGTCATGGCCGAGTGCCGCGGTCGCATACTGGTGGTGGACGACGACGAGGGGCTGCGCGAGCTGCTGGTGCGCTACCTGTCCGACAACGGCTATGACGCCGCGGGGGTGGCCGACGGCCAGGCCATGAAGCGGCACCTGTCGTCGCACCCGGTCGACCTGCTGCTGCTCGACGTCATGCTGCCGGGCGAGGACGGCCTGACGCTGGCGCGCGAGCTCGGCAGCCGCGGCGGCCCGCCGATCATCATGCTCTCGGCGCGCGGCGAGGAAGTCGACCGCATCGTCGGCCTCGAGGTCGGCGCCGACGACTACCTGCCCAAGCCCTTCAGCCACCGCGAGCTGCTGGCGCGCGTGGCGGCGGTACTGCGCCGCCGCCAGCCGGCCGCGGCGAGCGGGCGCATCCGCCGCTTCGGGCCCTTCGAGGTCGATCTGGAATCGCACCGCCTGACGCGCAACGGCGAGGAGGTCGACGTCTCCGGCGCCGAGTTCGCCCTGCTCAAGGTGCTGCTCGAGAACCCCGACCGCGTCCTCGGCCGCGACGCCCTGGTCGAGCTGCTGAAGGGCTACGAGCGCGCGCCCTTCGACCGCATGGTCGACGTGCGCGTCACGCGGCTGCGCCGCAAGATCGAGCCCGACCCGGCGCACCCGGTCTACCTGCGCACCGTCTGGGGCGAGGGCTACCTCTTTTCGCCAAGCGGCGGCACCAGAAAGCCATGATCCTGCCGCGCACGCTGTTCGGGCGCACCGCGCTGGTGATCGCGCTGGTGTCCTTCGCCTTCCAGCTGTTTACCATCGCCGTCATCACCTATTTCGCCCTGGTGCCGCTGGGCCGCCACGCCACCAGCGACTTCGCCGCGCTGCTCGTCGACACCGCGCACGCCTGGCAGGCCGAGCCGGCGGCCGAGCGCCCCTGGCTGCAGGAGCGCATCGGCCGCCTGCATCGCATCCAGGTGCAGGAGAAGCCCGGCGAGACGCACGCCTTCACCCGCTGGCTGCCCTATTTCCAGCTGCTCGAGAAGTCCCTCAGCGCCCGCAGCGGCGAGCGCATCGAATTGCGCGCCGGCCGCGGCGACGACGGCGAGCCGTGGTACTGGGCGGACCTGCCGGTGTCGGGCGCGAAGGTGCGCATCGGCTTCCCCGCCAGCCGCGTCGACGTGCAACCCTGGTTCGCCATGCTGCTGATCCTCTCGGTCGGCACGCTCGTCACGCTGATCACCTCCGCCGGGCTGGCGCGCTGGCTGATCGGCCCGCTCTCGCGGCTGGCGACGGCGACGCAGCGCATCGGCCAGGGCCGGCGACCGGAGCCGCTGGCGGAAACCGGCCCGGCCGAGCTTGCCACCCTGGCGCGCGAATTCAACCGCATGGGCGAGCAGGTGGAAGAACTGCTCGCCAACCGCACCACCCTGCTGGCGGGCATCTCACACGACCTGCGCACGCCGCTGGCGCGCATCCAGCTGGCGCTGGGGATGCTCTCGGAGAAGCCCGACCGCGACCTCATCGACCGCGTCCTGCGCGACGTCGAGGGCATGAACGAGCTGATCGCCCGCTGCCTGGAGGTGAGCCGCGACTTCGCCGAGCAGGACTCGGTCGAGCTCGACCTGTGCGACCTCCTCGCCGGGGTGGCTGCCGAATTCGCCCACACCGGCGTCGACATCCGCGGCCGCAAGGGACCGGACTGCCGCCTGCGCATCAGGCCGCTGGCGCTGCGGCGCATCCTCGCCAACCTGGTCGACAACGCCGTGCGCTACGGCGGCGGGCAGCCAATCGACATCGAGTACCGCATCGAGGATGGCCGCGTCGAGGTCTGCGTGCTGGATCGCGGACCCGGCATTCCCGAGTCGGAGCGCGAGGCGGTGTTCCGGCCCTTCCACCGCCTGGAGCCCTCGCGCAGCAGCCGCACCGGCGGCAGCGGCCTGGGGCTGGCCATCGTGCGCCAGCTCGCCAACACCAACGGCTGGTCGGTGGAACTGCTGCCGCGCCCCGGCGGCGGCACCGCCGCCTGCGTGCGCGTGCCGCTGGAGGTATAAGTCAGACCGCGCGCAGCTTCTCGCCGGCGCGTGCCAGCGTCTCGTCGTTCTTGGCGAAGCAGAAGCGGATCACCCTGTCGTCGCGGCCGTCGCGATAGAAGGCGGAGAAGGGAATCGCCGCGACGCCGTGCGCCTTCGTCAGGCGCTCGACGAAGGCGCGGTCCGGCTCCTCGCTGATGGCGTCGTAGCGCACCGACTGGAAGTAGGTGCCCGGACAGGGCAGCGGCGCGAAGCGCGAGCCCTCGAGCTGCTTGCGGAAAAAGTCGCGCTTCGCCTGGTAGAAGTCCGCCAGGCCGAGGTAGCGCTCCTTCTCCTGCATGAACTCCGCCAGCGCCAGCTGCATCGGCTGGTTCACGCAGAACACGACGAACTGGTGCGCCTTGCGGAACTCCGCCATCAGCTCGCGCGGCGCCAGGCAGTAGGCGATCTTCCAGCCGGTGACATGGTAGGTCTTGCCGAACGAGGAGACGACGAAGCTCCTCTCCGCCAGGCCCGGATAGCGCACCACGCTGTCGTGGCGCCGGCCGTCGAAGACGATGTGCTCGTACACCTCGTCGGAGACGATCACGATGCCGGTGCCGCGCACGAGTTGTTCCAGCGCCCGCATGTCCCCGGCCGTCCACACCGCGCCGCTCGGATTGTGCGGCGAGTTGATGATGATCATGCGCGTCCGCGGCGTGATGCGCGCGCGCACCTCGTCCCAGTCGGGACGGTAATCCGGGAAAGTCAGTCGGCACGGCACGGCAGTGCCGCCGTTCAATTCGATCGACGGCACGTAGGAGTCGTACACCGGCTCGAAGACGATCACCTCGTCGCCGGGGCGCACCAGCGCCGCCACCGCCGTGAAGATGGCCTGCGTCGCGCCGGCCGTGACGGTGATCTCCTGCTCGACGTCATACGTCAGGCCGTACAGCGCGGCGACCTTTTCGGCGATGGCCTCGCGCAGCGGCGCTGCGCCGGCCATCAGCGCGTACTGGTTGGCGCCGGCATGCATGTGCTTCGCCACCAGCTCGAACAGCGCCGGCGGCGCCGAGAAATCGGGGAAGCCCTGAGACAGGTTGATGGCGCCGTGCTGCGCCGCCAGGCGCGACATGACGCTGAAGATGGTGGTGCCCACCCGGGGCAGGCGCGACGCGATGGGGGCGGGAAAGGTCGGCATGGGCGGAATTGTGCCATGGCATCCGCAGCCGCTGCGATAGAATCCCCGGAATGATTTCCGACCGCCTGTTCACCCTTCGTGAGGAAGGCGATTCAGTCCTCATCCTCGACCAGACGCTGCTGCCGCACCAGCATGCGGCGCGGCACCTGAATTCGCTCGCCGACGCCGCCCACGCCATCCGCGCCATGCTGGTGCGCGGCGCGCCGCTGATCGGCGTCACCGCCGCCTACGGCGTCGCCCTGGCGCTGAAGGACGGCGCCGGCAACAAGGCCCTGCTGCAGGCCTGCGAGACGCTCGCCGCGACGCGCCCGACGGCGGTCAATCTGCACTGGGCGCTGGCGCGCATGCGCGGGCGCCTGCTGCCGCTGCCCGTCGCCCAGCGCCGCGCCGCCGCCTGGGCCGAGGCGCGCGCCATTGCCGCCGAGGACGCCGCCGCCAACCGCCAGATCGGCCGCCACGGACTCGCCCTGATCGAAAACATCGCGCGCCGCCCGGTGAACCTGATGACCCACTGCAACGCCGGCTGGCTCGCCACCGCCGCCTGGGGCACGGCGCTGGCGCCGGTGTATGCCGCGCGCGAAGCCGGCCTGCCGGTGCATGTCTGGGTCTCCGAGACGCGGCCGCGCAACCAGGGCCTGCTCACCGCCTGGGAACTGCACGAGGCCGGCATCCCGCACACCCTCATCGCCGACAACGCCGCCGGCCAGCTGCTGCGCCAGGGCGCGGTGGACCTGGTCGTCGTCGGCGCCGACCGCATCGCCGCCAACGGCGACACCGCCAACAAGGTCGGCACCTACCTGAAGGCGCTGGCGGCGGCCGACAGCGGCGTGCCGTTCTTCGTCGCCGCGCCCTTGTCGACCATCGACCGCGACTGCCCCGACGGCGCGCAGATTCCCATCGAGGAGCGCGACGGCAGCGAGGTGCGCCACGTCGGCGGCCTCGACCGCAAGGGCGTGCACGCCACGGTGGCCATCGCGCCGGACGCGACCGCCGTCGCCAATCCCGCCTTCGACGTCACCCCGGCGCGCTTCATCACCGGCATCGTCACCGAGCGCGGCGTCTGCGCGCCCGGCGAGTTGTCCGCCTTGTTTGCGGAGCGGGCATGACGCAAACGGCCTGGCGCGAAGACATCGTCGCCGCCGCCCGCACCCTGGCGGCGCAGGGCCTCAACCGCGGCAGCGCCGGCAACGTCAGCACGCGCTGGCAGGACGGCTTCCTCGTCACCCCGACCGGCCTCGACTGCGAGGCGATGCAGCCGGGCGACATCGTGCCGATGGCCATGGACGGCAGCTGGCAGGGCGCGCGCCAGCCCTCCTCCGAGTGGCGCTTCCACCGCGACCTGTACGCCGCCCGGCCCGAGGCCGGCGCCATCGTGCACGCCCACGCGCCCTTCGCCACGGCGCTGGCCTGCCTGCGCGCCGACATCCCGCCCTTCCACTACATGATCGCGCGCTTCGGCGGCGCCACCGTGCGCTGTGCCGCCTATGCCACCTTCGGCACGCAGGCACTGTCAGACGCCGCGCTGGCCGCGCTCGAAGGCCGCTGCGCCTGCCTGCTCGCCAACCACGGCCTGCTGGTCTTCGGCCGCGACCTGCGCCAGGCGGTCGACCTCGCCGTCGAGTTCGAATCGCTGTGCGAGCAGTACTGGCGGGCGCGGCAGGTCGGCCGGCCGGTGCTGTTGTCGGACGCCGAGATGGAAGTCGTGCTGGAGAAGTTCAGGACCTACGGGCAGCAGCGGTAGTCGATTCGCCTTCCAGCGCGCGGCGCCGGCTTCGTTCCAGAGGCATTGCATGGCATTCGACGTTTGCCGGAGCGGGGCCGGACCGGACCACTTGCGAAAAGCACGCGCGACCTACCCCGTGGCCGCCTCGCCCAGCAGCCAGTCGACAAAAACACGCACCGACGGCCGCTCCACGGCATGCGCCGCGGTCGTGACGACGTAGCGACCGCCGATGGCAACGCTGCGATCCTGGCCGAACGGCGCCACCAGCGTGCCCCCGTCGAGGTGGCGCTGCACCAGCAGATTCCGCCCGAGGGCGACGCCGGCACCGTCGAGCGCCGCCTGGATCACCTGGTCGTAGTGGCCGAAGCTCAGCGTCGCGGCGGGCGCGGGCCCCGCCAGCTTCATCGCCTCGAACCAGCGCGGCCAGTCGCTCCAGTGCTGGGGCATGTCTTCGGGAGAAAACAGCAGCAGCGTGTGCCTGGCAAGATCCTCCGGCTTCTTCAGCGGCCGGTCGCGGCGCCTGAGCAGCTGCGGCGCACAGACCGGGAACAGCCGCTCGGTCATCAGCTCGATCGCCCCGGGCGGCAGCGTCCCGCCCGAGATGTGGCGCACGCCCACGTCGATCTGCTCGCGCTCGAGATTCACCACCCGGTTGGTGGCGGCCACGCGCACGCTGATGTCCGGATAGAGGGCGGCGAAGCGCGGCAGCCGCGGCACGACCCAGAACGAGGCGAAGGGAACGTTGGTGGTGATGGTCACCACGCCGCCGGCCGGTTCGGTTACCGCCTCGATGCCCCGATCGATCAGGCGCAGCGCCTCGCTCACGGATCGGTAGAGGGCCAGCCCGGCGTCGGTGAGTTCCAGTCCGCGGTGAATACGATTGAACAGGCGCACCTCGAGCCGCGACTCGAGCAGCTTGATCTCGCGGCTGATGGCCGACTGGGTCAGGCTCAGTTCGTTCGCGGCGCTCGTGAAGCTCAGATGGCGTGCGGCCGCCTCGAAGCCCTTGAGCAGATCCAGGGAAAAGTGCAGCCGGCTCGGATTACCCATTCCCAAAACTCATGGATTGGATCAGAAATGATCGTTTGAAGACGTTCGCGTGCAAGACCAAAATGCCTTCCATGCACCTCACCTTAGCAGAGAAGGAGACAAAAATGAACGTCGCTACCCGTGCCGCCGGCATCGCCCTGGCCAGGCGTGAATCCATGACCCTGAATGATGCCAACGTGAAAATCACCTGCCGTCACGGCTGCCTCTGGCTGACCGAGCGCTACGGCAGCGAGGACATCGTGCTCGAGCCAGGCCAGTCCCACGTCGCGCGCGCCCCGGGCGTCGTCATCGAGGCCTTGCGGGCGTCCGGCTTCGAACTGCGCACGCTCCGTCCCGGCGCCGCTGCGCCCGGGCTGCGGGCCTGGGCCGGTGCGGCGCTGTCCGCTTCCTGATCCGGTGAACGGGGCATGCCGAATCCAGTTTCGAAAAGTCAGGCCCTGCGGGACGGCGAGCGACCGCCGCACAGGCAGCTGCCGCCGTGGCTCATTGCGATTCCCGCTCCAGCACCTTGAGCAGAACAGAGGTATCCTCGCGCCCCCGGCCCTGCGCCATCAGCGCATTCAGCTGCTGCCAGACCTGCGCCGCGACCGGCAGCGGCGCGCCGAGGCTGACCGCCTCGTTCAGCAGGATGCCGAAATCCTTGTGGTGCAGGCGCGCTTCCACGCCGGCCTTGAAGTCGCGCGCCGTCATCTTCGCGCCGAACACCTCCAGCACGCGGCTGCCGGCCGAGCCGCCGGCCAGCGCCAGGCGCACCTTCTCCGGGTCGGCGCCGGCGCGCTGCGCCAGCAGCATCGCCTCCGCCACCGCCTCGATGCACGACACCATGATCATCTGGTTGCAGGCCTTCGCCACCTGGCCGGCGCCGGAGGGGCCGACATGCACGAGGGTCTTGCCGAGCTTCTCCAGCAGCGGCCGCACGCGCGCCAGCACTTCAGCCTTGCCGCCGGCCATGATCGCCAGCGTCGCGTTCTGCGCACCGACCTCGCCGCCGGAGACCGGCGCGTCGATCGCCTCGATGCCGCGTTCGGCCAGCTTCGCCGCGATGCGCCGCGCCGTATCGGGCGGGATGGTGCCCATGTCGACCAGCACCGTGCCTGCCCTGGCGCCGTGAATGATGCCGCCCTCGCCGAGCGCCACCGCCTCGACGTCGGCGCCGGTGGTGACCATGGTGAACACCACTTCGCTCGCCGCCGCCACTTCCGCCGGCGTGGCACGCCGCGTTGCGCCGGCATCGACCAGCGGCTGCGCCGCCTCGGCGCGACGCGCGTAGACCGACAGTTCGTGCCCGGCCTCGAGGAGGTGCAGGGCCATCGGCCGCCCCATGGCGCCGAGGCCGATGAAGCCGACCTTCATTTCTGGGGATCCGACATCCGCTCCAGCAGCTTCAGCATGGCGACCGAGTCGTCCTCGCCGAGGCCGGAGCCGACCATGGCGTTGAACATCTGCGCGGTGGCCGCCGCGCCCGGCAGCATCAGGCCGAGGCGGTGCGCCTCCTCCATGACGATGCGCAGGTCCTTCTGGTGCATCCAGGCCTTGAAGCCCGGCTTGAAGTTGCGGTCGATCATGCGCTGGCCGTGGTTCTCGAGGATCTTGCTGTAGGCGAAGCCGCCCATCAGCGCCTCGCGCACCCTGGCGACATCGGCGCCGCTCTTGCGCGCGAAGTTGAAGGCCTCGGCCACCGCCGCCACCCCCATGCCGGTGACGATCTGGTTGCAGGCCTTGGCCACCTGGCCGGCGCCAGAGTCGCCGACGTGCACGATGTTCTTGCCCATCAGCTCGAAGACCGGCTTCATCTTCGCGAAGGCCGCCGCCTTGCCGCCGACCATGATCGACAGCGTGGCGTTGATGGCGCCGACCTCGCCGCCGGAGACCGGCGCATCGAGGAACTCGAGGCCCCTCTCGCCGAGCATCCTGCCGATGCGCTGCGCCGCCGCCGGCGCGATGGTGCTCATGTCGACCACCAGCAGGCCCTTCTTCGCGCCCGCCGCGACGCCGTTCTCGCCCAGCGTCACCTGCTCGACGTCGGGCGCATCCGCCACCATGGTGACGACGAGGTCGGCGTGCTTCGCCACCTCGGCCGGGCTGGCGTGGGCCTGTGCCCCGAGCTCGGCGAAGGGCGCCAGCGAGGCGGCGCGGCGCGCCCAGAGATGCAGGGTATGGCCGCCGCGGGCAACGTTGATGGCCATGGGGCGGCCCATGAGGCCGAGGCCGATGAATCCGATATTCATGAGATCTCCTTCAGTGGCGAATGAACAGCTCGTAGAGCGTCAGGATGATTTCGAAGACGATGAGGATGACGATGTACCACTCGACCCGGATGCTGTGCCGGGCCGAGATCAGTTGCTGCACGCTCTGCGCGGTGTGCGAGAGCAGGTTCATCTTGCGTTCCAGCGCCAGGTGGCGTTCGCGGATCTCGAACTCGTCCTGCAGGCGCACGAACAGGCCCTCCAGCCCCGGCTGCTCCCACAGCAGCTCGGGCTTCTCGCTGATCTCGGCGCGCCCCACCATGCGGCTCTCGATCAGCAGCATGGCGCCGATGTTCTTCAGCAGCGCCCGCTCCTGGCCGGGGATGCGGCCCTGTTCGGCGAGATCCGCGGCGAGCGGCTCGACGCGGTCGAACTCGGCCGAGACGCGCGCTTCGTAGAGCGCCAGCAGCACGCTCTTGGAAAGGATGTCCGCCACCAGCTGCAGGCGCTCGATGGTGCAGCCCTCGAAGACGACGCTGCCCGGCCTGACGCCGTCTTTCGCCTGCGGCTCGACGGCGATCGCGATCTCCTCCGTCTCCGGCCGCTCGTAGGGCCGCGTCACGTAGGGCCGCAGCCGCTCGAGGAAGGACACCTCCTCCATCGCCGCGACGTCGAAGAACACCGCCACGCCGTAGCGGAACAGCACCGCCACGCCGCCGCCCTGCACCGCGACCGCGAGCGGACTGGTGGCCAGGGCGTTGCCGCTGCCGAGGGCACGCAAGTCGAGCCGCTCGCCGAGCAGCACGGCGCGCGCCTTGAAGGTGCCCTTGCGGGAAAGCGGCAGAGTTTCCATGGGGATAGTTTCGCACAACCATGCACCACTTTGGCACACGCCGGCTGCCGTGCCGCACCATCCGGACGCATGGGCGTGCCTGCGGCAAAACCGCCGGAAGCCTTGCCAGCATTGGCTCTCCGGCCGATTGCCACGAGCTGGCACGGGGCTTGCGATGCAGTGCATGACATCAATGCATCGGAGCACCGTAATGAAAAGATCAAGGCTCGTCCTCGTCGGCAACGGCATGGCCGGCGTGCGCACTCTCGAGGAATTGCTCAAGCTCGCCCCCGACCACTACGACATCACCGTCTTCGGCGCCGAGCCGCACGGCAACTACAACCGCATCCTGCTCTCGCCGGTGCTGGCCGGCGAAATGAAGCTGCCGGAGATCATGCTCAACGATCTCGACTGGTACCGCGACAACGGCATCACCCTGCACGCCGGCAGGAAGGTCGTGAAGATCGACCGCATCCGCCGCAAGGTCGTCGCCGAGGACGGCACCGAGGAATCCTACGACCGCCTGCTGCTGGCCACCGGCTCGGTGCCCTTCATGCCGCCGATTCCCGGCCGCGACCTGCCGGGCGTGCTCGCCTACCGCGACATCGCCGACACCGAAGCCATGATCGAAGCGGCGCAGGCCCACCGCCACGCTGTCGTCATCGGCGGCGGCCTGCTCGGACTGGAGGCCGCCAACGGCCTCAAGCTGCGCGGCATGGACGTCACCGTGGTGCATCTGGCCGACTGGCTGATGGAGCGCCAGCTCGACCAGGTTTCCGCCGACATGCTGCAGGCCTCGCTGGAGGCGCGCGGCCTCACCTTCCTGCTCGGCAAGCAGACCGAGGCCTTCGTCCAGGGAGAGTCCGGCCGCGTCTGCGCCGTGCGCATGAAGGACGGCCTGGAGATTCCCGCCGACCTCGTCGTCGTCGCCGCCGGCATCCGCCCGAACACCGCGCTGGCCGAGTCGGCCGGCCTGCACTGCAACCGCGGCATCGTGGTGAACGACACGCTGCAGACCTACGACCCGCGCATCTACGCCGTCGGCGAATGCGTCGCCCATAGAGGTATTGCATACGGCCTGGTGGCGCCGCTGTTCGAACAGGGCAAGGTCGCCGCCAACCACCTGGCCAACTACGGCATCGCCCGCTACAGCGGCTCGACGGTGTCGACCAAGCTCAAGGTGACCGGCATCGACGTCTTCTCCGCCGGCGACTTCAGCGGCGGCGGGAAGACCGAGGAGATCGTCCTGCACGACCGCAAGGCCGGCGTGTACAAGAAGCTGGTGATCGAGAACGAACGCATCGTCGGCGCCGTGCTCTACGGCGACACCGCGGACTCGTCCTGGTATTTCCAGCTGATGCGCGACGGCAAGGACATCGGCGACATCCGCGGCCACCTGATGATCGGCCAGAACCACATCGGCGACGTCGGCCACCAGGGCAAGAGCCACGCCGCCGAGCTGCCCGACAGCTTCGAGGTGTGCGGCTGCAACGGCGTCTGCAAGGGCACCATCGTCAAGGCCATCAAGGAGAAGGGCCTGTTCTCACTCGACGACGTGCGCAAGCACACCAAGGCCTCCAGCTCCTGCGGTTCCTGCACCGGCCTGGTCGAGCAGATCCTCGCCTCCACCGTCGGCGGCGCCTACCAGCAGACCGAGTCGAAGAAGAAGCCGGTGTGCGGCTGCACCGATCGCACGCACGAGGAGGTGCGCCGCGCCATCCGCGAGCACCGCCTGCTGTCGATCGCCGACGCCATGCGCTTCCTGGAGTGGCGCACGCCCGACGGCTGCGCCAGCTGCCGGCCGGCGCTCAACTACTACCTGATCTCGACCTGGCCGCACGAGGCGAAGGACGACCCGCAGTCGCGCTTCATCAACGAGCGCGCCCACGCCAACATCCAGAAGGACGGTACCTTCTCGGTGGTGCCGCGCATGTGGGGCGGGCTGACCACGCCCGACGAGCTGCGCCGCATCGCCGACGTCGCCGAGAAGTACGCCATCCCGACCGTCAAGGTCACCGGCGGCCAGCGCATCGACCTCCTCGGCATCAGGAAGGCCGACCTGCCCGGCGTCTGGGCCGACCTCGGCATGCCCTCCGGCCACGCCTACGGCAAGAGCATCCGCACGGTGAAAACCTGCGTCGGCTCGGAGCACTGCCGCTTCGGCACGCAGCAGTCGATGAGCATGGGCGTGGCGCTGGAGAAGATGCTCTACGGCATGGGCTCGCCGCACAAGGTGAAGCTGGCCGTGAGCGGGTGTCCGCGCAACTGCGCCGAGGCCGGCATCAAGGACGTCGGCGTCATCGGCGTCGATTCCGGCTGGGAGATCTACGTCGCCGGCAACGGCGGCATCAAGACCGAGGTGGCGCAGTTCCTCTGCAAGGTGAAGACGCGCGAGGAGGCGATGGAAGTCACCGCCGCCTTCCTGCAGCTCTACCGCGAGGAGGGCTGGTACCTCGAGCGCACCGTGCATTACGTCCAGCGCGTCGGCCTCGACCACGTCAAGCAGGCGGTGGTGGAGGACATGGAGAAGCGCCGTGCCCTGCACGCCCGGCTGCTCTTCGCCCTGAAGGACTACGAGGACCCGTGGCGCGCCGCCGTGGAGCAGCCGCTCGTGCGCCGCGAATTCGAACCGCTGGAGGCCTGACCATGAATACCGTACTTGCCAAGAACAAAACCGCCGCCGCCTGGAAGCCGATTTGCGCGCTGGAGGACATCCCGCGCCTGGGCAGCCGCGTCGTCAAGTCCGCCGGCGGCGACATCGCCGTGTTCCGCACCGCCGAGGACGAAGTCTACGCCCTGCATGACAAGTGCCCGCACAAGGGCGGCCCGCTGTCGCAAGGCATCGTCCATGGCCGGCGCGTCACCTGCCCGATGCATGGCTGGAACCTGCAGCTCGACAGCGGCGAGGCCGTGGCGCCCGACGTCGGGCACTGCGGGACATTCAACGTGAAGGTGGAGGATGGCCAGGTTTTCCTCGCCGCCTGATCCGCACGCCAGCAAGCACACGAACATCGATAAAGGGGAAATGCAATGTCCTATCTCGTGCCAGCCGAATTCGTCGCAAAAATGGTGGATGCCGGCGAATCCAAGATCTACATGTCCACCCGCGATACGCTGATCCGCGCCTACATGGCCGGGGCCATCCTCGCGCTGGCCGCGGTATTCGCGGTGTCGGCCTCGGTGATGTCCGGCTCCGCCCTGGTCGGGGCGATCCTGTTCCCGGTCGGTTTCTGCATGCTCTACCTGCTGGGGTTCGACCTGCTCACCGGCGTCTTCGTGCTGACGCCGCTTGCCTGGCTGGACAAGCGCCCGGGCGTCACCATCAACGCCATCCTCAAGAACTGGGGCCTGGTGTTCACCGGCAACTTCCTCGGCGCGCTGACCGTCGCCTTCATGATGGCCTTCGTGTTCACCTACGGCTTCTCGACGCCGCCCAACGACATCGGCACCAAGATCGGCCACATCGGCGAGGCGCGCACGCTCGGCTACGCGCAGTACGGCCTGATGGGCTGGCTCACCATCTTCATGCGCGGCATGCTGTGCAACTGGATGGTGTCCACCGGCGTCGTCGGCGCCATGATCTCGACCACGGTCAGCGGCAAGGTCATCGCCATGTGGATGCCGATCATGCTGTTCTTCGCCATGACCTTCGAGCACTCGGTCGTCAACATGTTCCTGTTCCCCTCCGGCCTGATGCTGGGCGGCAAGTTCTCGATCCTCGACTACTTCATCTGGAACGAGATCCCGACCGTGCTCGGCAACCTCGTCGGCGGCCTGGCATTTACCGGCCTGACGCTGTATGCGACCCACGTGAAGACGGCGCCCAAGCGCTCCTTCAGCTAGGCAATCCCGAAAAGGGACGGCCCCGGATCCGTGACGGTCCGGGGCTTTTCCGCGCAAGGCATGGCAAACCAGCTGGCAATTTCCGTCGGGCAGCACTCGGACCGGGGCCGCAAGGAAACCAACCAGGATTTCCACGGCGTCTGCATCCCGCGCGAGCCGCAGCTGGGCGCGAAGGGCATCGCCATCGCGCTCGCCGACGGCATCAGCAGCAGCGAGGTCAGCCAGGTTGCCGCGCAGTCCGCCGTCACCAGCCTGCTCGACGACTACTACTGCACCTCGGACGCCTGGTCGGTGAAGACCTCCGCCGAGCGCGTGCTCGTCGCCACCAACTCCTGGCTGCACGCGCAGACGCAGCAGAGCCGGCACCGCCACGACATGGAGCGCGGCTACGTCTGCACGCTCAGCGCCGTCGTGCTGAAGTCGCGCACGGCGCACCTGTTCCACGTCGGCGACACCCGCATCTACCTGCTGCGCGACGGCGCGCTCGAGCAGATGACCGAGGACCACCGCGTCCGGGTGTCGTCGACGCAGAGCTACCTTGCCCGCGCCATGGGCATCGACCGCCGGCTGGACATCGACTACCGCTCGCTGCCGCTGGAACCGGGCGACGTCTTCCTGCTGGCCACCGACGGCGTGTACGAGCACGTCGATGCCGGCTTCATCGTCGCCTCGATCGGCGGCGCCGGCGACCTCGACCGGGCGGCGCAAGCCATCGCCGCCGAGGCGCTGGCGCGGGGCAGCGACGACAACCTGACGCTGCAGATCGTCCGCATCGACGAACTGCCGGCGCCCGAGGCCAACGAGATGGTCCGGCAGCTCTCCGACCTGCCGTTCGCGCCGCTGCTCGAGGCGCGCATGGATTTCGACGGCTACCGCATCGTGCGCGAGCTGCACGCCAGCAGCCGCAGCCACATCTACCTCGCCGTCGACGGCGAAACGGAGCAGACGGTCGTCATCAAGACGCCGTCGATCGACCTGCGCGACGACCCGGCCCACCTCGAGCGCTTCCTCATGGAGGAGTGGATCGCGCGGCGCATCGACAGCCCGCACGTGCTCAAGCCCTGCCGGCAGACGCGCAAGCGCAACTTCATCTATGTCGCCACCGAGTTCGTCGAGGGGCAGACGCTGGCGCAGTGGATGACCGACAACCCGAAGCCGGACCTGGCGACGGTGCGCGGCATCGTCGCCCAGATCGCCCGCGGCCTGCAGGCCTTCCACCGGCTGGAAATGCTGCACCAGGACCTGAAGCCCGACAACATCATGATCGACGCCACCGGCACCGTGAAGATCATCGACTTCGGCGCGACGCGGGTGGCCGGCGTGATGGAGATCGCCACGCCGATCCGGCAGATCAACCTGCTCGGCGCCGCGCAGTATGCCGCGCCGGAGTATTTCCTCGGCGAGGCCGGCAGCGCCCGCTCCGACATCTTCTCGCTCGGCGCCATCGCCTGCCAGATGCTGTCGGGCAGGCTGCCCTACGGCACGGCCGTGCCGAAGGCGCGGACGAAGGCCGCGCAGCGCAAGCTGCAATACGGCTCCGTGCTCAGCGACGAGCGCGAGATCCCGGCCTGGGTCGACGACGCCATCCGCAAGGCCGTGCATCCGGACCCGCTCGAGCGCTACGCGGAACTCTCCGAGTTCGTGTACGACCTGCACCACCCGAACCGGGCCTTCCTCGACAAGACCCGCCCGCCGCTGATCGAGCGCCATCCGGTGATGTTCTGGAAGGTCGTCTCCGCCGTGCTGCTGCTGGCGGTCGTCGTCCTGCTCGGCGCAATCACCCGCCTCAAGTAGCGACGGTCACACCTCGCGGCCCTCGCCGGCCTCCTCGTGGGTCGTGCCGTCGCGGATGTGGTAGATGCGCTTGAAGGTGGGGATGATCTTTTCGTCGTGGGTGACGACGATGACGGCGGTGTCGTACTGGCGCGCCATGCGGTTGAGGATGCGGATGACGGCCAGCGCGCGCTCGGAATCGAGCGGCGCCGTCGGCTCGTCGGCGAGGATCACCGGCGGCTGGTTGGCGAGCGCGCGGGCGATCGCTACGCGCTGCTGCTCGCCGCCGGAGAGCTGCGAGGGCTCGGCGCGGGCGCGGTGGCCGACGTCGAGCGCCTCGAGCAGTTCCAGCGCGCGCTGGCGCGCCGCGCCGTTGGGCCGGCCGGCCAGCATCGGCAGCAGCGCGATGTTGTCGGTGACGTCGAGGAAGGGGATCAGGTAGGGCGCCTGGAAGACGAAGCCGATGCGGTCGCGCCGCAGCGCCTTCAGGTCGGAAATCTTCCAGCCGTCGTCGTAGATCACCTCGTCGCCGAGGGTCATGCGGCCGGCGGTCGGCTCGATCACCGCGCCGAGGCACTTCAGCAGCGTCGTCTTGCCCGAGCCCGACGGGCCGATCAGGCCGACGACCTCGCCCGGCGCGACGGTCATGTTGACCTCCTTCAGCGCGTCGACGGCGGTGTCGCCCTCGCCGTAACGCTTGCGCAGCCCCTCGATGCGGATGCCGAAGCCGTCCACTCAGCCCCCTATGGCGGTCGCTGGGTCGACGCGCAGCGCGGCGCGGATCGCCAGCGTGCTGGCGACGGCGCAGATGATCATCACCGCGACGAAGCCGCGCGCGGCGTCGCCCGGCTCGAGCAGGACGTACTTCGGGAAGAACGGCGCCCACAGCGCGGCCGAGACCTTGCCGACGACGAAGCCGATGAAGCCCAGCCCCAGCGCCTGCTGCAGGATCATGCCGGCGATGGTGCGGCTGCGCGTGCCGATCAGCTTCAGCACGGCGATCTCGCGGATCTTGCCGAGCGTCATGGTGTAGATGATGAAGGCGACGATGGCGGCGCTGACCACCGCGAGGATGGCGAGGAACATGCTGATCTGCTTCGCCGAGGTGGCGATCAGCTTCGCCACCAGGATCTCCTCCATCTGCGCGCGGGTGTACGCCTCGAGGTGCTTCCAGCGGCGGATCGGCTCGGCCACGGCCTCGGCGTCCTGGCCCTGCCTCACCTGCACCAGCACGGCATTCACGCTGCGGCTGGTGGTCTGCGAGGCCTGGATGGCTTCCAGCAGGCCCGGCACGCCGGGGCGGTTGAGGGCCGGATTGGCGGCGGTGCGCGCGCGCTCGTTGACGATGGCGTCGTTGTCCTTGAGGAACTGCGCCTCCTGGGCGTCCTTGAGGGAGAGGAAGACCATCGGATCGCCGCCCGAGGAAACCATGCGCCGCGTCAGGCCGACCACCGCGTAGTCGTGGCGGCGGATGCGGATGCGCTCGCCCAGCTGGAAGCCGGTGCGCACGTCGGCGACTGCCTCGTAGTGGCTGCGCGTGATCTGCCGTCCCGCCACCAGGTAGGGCGGCTCGCCCGGCTCGCCCGGCTCGAAGCCAACGACCATCACGCGCACGTCGCGCTCGCCCTGCTGCACCTGCATGTTGAGATAGGTGACGTTGGCGGCGCGCGCCACGCCGGGCATGCCGCGGATGGCGCGATAGGCGTCATCGCGGATGCTGGAGGGCTCGGCATACGGGCCGAGGGTGTCCTTCTGCACCACCCAGATGTCGGCGCCGCTGTTGCCGAGCAGGACCTTGGCGTCGTCGACCATGCCGCGGTAGACGCCGGCCATGGTCAGGGTGGCACCGATGAGCAGGCCGAGGCCGACGCCGGTGAAGACGAACTTGCCCCAGGAATGCAGGATGTCGCGCCCGGCGAGGCTGATCATCAGTTGCGGCCCGTGATCGACTCGACGACGACGATGCGGCGGCCGGGCGCCAGCTCGTTCTCGCTGTGCACGATCACCTCGTCGCCGGCCTGCAGGCCTTCGCGCACCTGCACGCGGCCGTCGAGGCCGGCGCTGCCGAGGCGCAGCGGCGCGAACTGCAGCGCGCCGTCGCGCAGCACCCAGACGCCGGTCTGTTCGCCGCGCTGCTTGATGGCGGCGTTGGGCAGCACCGGGCCGGCCTGCGCCGCCGGCAGCTTCAGCGTGACTTCGGCCATCTCGCCGAGCGAAATCCCCGCGGGCAGCGTCTCGAAGGCGACCTGGGCGATGCGCTCTTCCGTGACGCTGTCGGCGAGCAGCTCGAGGCGCTGCACCGTGCCGGCCAGCGGCCGCGCCGGATTCGAGCGCAGCACGATCACGGCGGGCAGCCCCGGCGCGAGGCCGATCGAGCGCCCCTGGTCGAAGCGCACCTTCACCCACAGGCTGGCCGGATCGACCAGCCGGACGACGGCCTGCCCGGCGACGACGGTCGAGCCGGGCTCGGCATCGCGCGCCGTCACCACGCCGTCGGCGGGCGCGACGAGGCGCACGTTCTGCCGCTGCTGGCGCAGCCCCTCGCGCTCGGCGCGCAGGCGCGTCGCATCCTGCCGCGCCGCCGCGAGGTTCGCCTCGGCGGCCGCGGCCGCGGCCTCCGCGGAGGTCTGTTCCTGCTGCTTCCCCTCGACGACGCTGGGCGAGACGAATTTCTTCTCGCCGAGCTCGACGTAGCGCCTGGCGTTGAGGGCCGCCAGTTCCCTGCGCGCCAGCGCATCGCGCCGCTGCGCCTCGGCCGCCGCGGCGGCGCTGGCGGCGCGGGCAATCGAGGCGTCGAGCGCGCCCACGCGCTGGTCGAGGTCCACCGGGTCCATCTCCGCCAGCAGCTGGCCGGCCTTCACCGCCTCGCCAACATCGACCGCCACCCGCAGCACGCGGCCCGAGGCCGTCGGCCCGATCAGATAGGCACGCCGCGCCTCCACCGTGCCGATGCCGAACAGTTCCGGCGCGACGCTGCCCTCCGCCACCTTCACCACGGTGACGCGGGTCGGCGCGAAGGG
>CAJPFL010000169.1 GCA_905339315.1 Rhodocyclaceae bacterium | reverse complement strand
TACAAGAGCGGCGGGCAATCCGGCCGTACCGACAAATTCGAGGAGGAGGCAATCGCCATGTTGGACTACGTGTATACCGGCTGGGGCGCGTTCTGGGTGACCATGTTCATGTTCGTCCCCTTTGCCCTGATGGCGTACTGGGTCATCCGCAGGAAGAGCCTGGTCGACACCGGACCCACCCAATTGCAGCCCGGCGAGTTTGCGCCCATCGAGGGCGTCTGGCTGACGTTTGCCTTCATCTTCTTCGTGGTCGCCAACCTGGCCAGCCTGAAATTCATCCCGTGGGCCGCCGCCTCCGGCGGGACCGGCGGCGAGGCCGAGGTGCAGGTCGACTTCACGGCGAAGTCCTGGGCCTACGACATCTCCAACCGCCAGATCGAGGTCGGCAAGCCGGTGCGCTTCTCCGGCCGGGCGACAGACACCCAGCACGGCTTCGCCGTCTATCACCCGGACGGCAGGGTGCTGTTCACCATGCTGATGATGCCGGGCACCACCAAGCCCACGTCGGCCGTCTATACGTTCAAGGAACCGGGCAAGTACACGGTGCGCTGCCTCGAGTACTGCGGCGTCGCCCACCACCGGATGCAGGACGAACTGACTGTCGTCAAAGCCAACTGAGGCAACTGAGCGCACCCCAGCGGAGGAGAACCTGAAATGAGCATAGCCAGCACAATCGTCAAAAACACGCCGATCTTCGGCAGGATGTTCGCGGTCGACAAGAGCACCGGCTTGGAGGAGATCAACGCCTGGCCGGCGCTGATGATCATGAGTTCCTTCGTCTGGCTCGTCGTGGCAGGCCTGCTGGGCCTGGTCATGCCGGCGACGCAGATCTTCGATCTCAGCTCGGACCACTTCTACACGACGCTGACGCTGCACGGCGCGGCGCTGACCTTCCCCTTCTCGTTCCAGCTGATGATGGGCGTCGGCCTGCACCGCTCCGGCGGCTGCGTCGGCAAGGCCATCACCGGCTGGCTGCCGGCGCTGACCTGGCTGACGATGAACCTCGGTGCCGCCATCCTCACCGTCGCCGTCCTCATGGGCCTCAAGGTCAGCGTGATCGTGATGTTCCCGCTGCCGCTGGTCGGCGCGCAGATGGGCGTCTGGAGCATGGAGTCGGTGATCGTCGGCTTCACCGGCATCTACCTGGTGCTGGCCTGCATGATCCTCTGCTACCCGCTGCTGGTGCTGAAGATGATGTTCTTCGGCAAGAAGCGCCAGGAGCTCGTTCTTTCCGAGCGCTCGCTCAACGAGCCGGGCATGCTCGGCATGCTGCTCGCTGCCGCGACGCTGCTGCTGACGGGCCTGCCGCTGGTGGTGGTCGGCACGACGCTGGTGCTGGCGCTCTACAAGGTCATCCCGATGTCGCTCGCCGCCTGGGCGGCCGATCCGGTGGTATTCCAATACACCTTCTTCCTCTTCGCCCACAACCTGATGGAGGCGATGGCCCTGATGGTGGCGAGCGCGATGTATGCCACGCTGCCGCTCTACCTGGCCGACGGCTCGCGCAAGCTCTACAGCGAAAAGCTGGCCAACCTGGCCCTGTGGGTCCTGCTGGTGACCTCGGTCACCTCGGGCCTGCATCACTTCATCACCTTCTATCCGAACCAGCCGGCGGCCCTGTCCTACTGGGGCAACATCATGAGCTGGGGCACCGGCATCGGCGCGGCAATCAGCATCTTCACCGTCCTGGCCACCATCTGGCAGCATGGCCTGAAGCCGGAGCCCGGCATCATCGCCGTGCTCATCGGCTGGGCGCTCTACATCCTCGACGGCGCCAGCGCCATCGTCACCTCCAACATCGCCTGGACCTACCAGCTGCATGGCACCATGTGGCAGAGCGGCCACTTCATGACGGTCGTCCTGTCCATGTCCCTGATGTGGATGGGCGTGCTGTATCACCACTATCCGGTGATCACGGGCCGCAAGCTCGACTCGGCGCTGGGCAGCCTGTATATCAAGTTGATGACCGTCGGCAGCTTCGGCGCGGCCATCGTCATGCTGGCGGGCGGGGCGGCCGGCATGCCGCGGCGCTTCGCCGACTGGCACCCGGAAGGCTGGATGCTCTACGGCAACCTGATCCTGGCCTTCGGCCTCATCATCGGCGCCTCGTTTGCCGTATATTTCTACAACATGATGAAGTCGCGCGAGATCTCCGCGCCCATGGGCGAGCTGGCCCGGGCATAAGACGATCCGGCAAACCGAAGCGTCCGCAGCGATGCGGACGTTTTTTTTTGGCGCCATCCCGATGCCCTGCACGCTCTGCGGCCTGCCC
>CAJPFL010000168.1 GCA_905339315.1 Rhodocyclaceae bacterium | reverse complement strand
CGGCTACGAGGCCAAGCTCTGCCCGCCCGGCGCGCTGGCGGCGCGCCTCGCCGGGCTGCCGCGGCCGCTGGTGTTCACCAACGGCTGCTTCGACATCCTCCACCGCGGCCACGCCACCTACCTCGCGCAGGCGCGCGCGCTCGGCGCCAGCCTCGTCGTCGGTGTCAACACGGATGCCTCGGTGAAGCGCCTCGGCAAGGGTCAGGGGCGGCCGGTGAACGGCCTCGATGACCGCATGGCGCTGCTGGCGGCGCTGGAAAGCGTGTCGCTGGTGACGTGGTTCGACGACGACACGCCGCTGGAACTCATCCGCGCCGTGCAGCCCGAGGTGCTGGTGAAGGGCGGCGACTGGCCGCCGGAGAAGATCGTCGGCGCCGACCTCGTCAAGGCGCGCGGCGGCCGGGTCTGCTCCATCCCCTTCCGCCACGAGCGCTCCACTAGCGCCCTGCTGGCGAAGATCAGGTCCCTGTAGGTTTTTCCTTCGGCGTCCGCCGCAGGACGGTGGCGCGCACCAGGTCGAGGTGCGCGCGCAGCGTATACAGCATGTCGGTGAAGGCCAGCGGCGTCGGCATGTGGTGCACGTCGTCCTCGATGCGGTCGAGCTTCTCCAGCCATTCCGCCCGGCTGTGCCGCTCCGGGTTCGCCTCCACCTCGGCCTCGAGGAATTTCAGCTCGCCGTAGCGCCGGTAGATGCGCGAGCGTACGCGCCAGCTGTAGAGCGCCGGCGCGAACTTCATGATCGGGATCAGCAGGGCGAAGATCGGCACCAGCAGCACCACCATGCGGTCGATCAGGTTGGCCGCCCAGAACGGCAGGTAGCGCTGCAGGAAGGGCTTGCCCGACTTGTAGAACCGCTCCGCATCCGGCGAGAGGGGAAAGTCAGCCTGGCCGCCACGGGGAAATTCGCCCGGGCGCTGGAAGATGCCCGCCTCGCTGTGCACCTCCTGCGCCGCCTGCAGCAGCAGCTGCACCAGCGCCGGGTGCGTCGATTCGTGCGCCACCAGCGTGGCCATCGGCGAGACCAGCGTCACGTCGCGGTGCGGGATGTTGCGCGTCATGTCGATCGCCCCCTGCGGCAGCGTCAGGCGGGCGAGGTGGGGAAACAGCCGCGCATAGGCTTCGGCATGCGAGAAACTCATCAGGCGCACACCCTCGGCATAGAGCAGCGACCAGACCGCCGCCGAGCGCTCGGAACCGACGAGGAACACGGCGTCCACCTTGCCGCCCTGCAGGGCCTCGACGGCGGTGAGGCCGCCGAGCGGCAGCAGCGCGGCGCTCTTGTCGCCGACGCCATTGGCCTCGAGCAGCTGCAGCGCCAGCTTGCGCGTGCCGCTGCCCTCCGCGCCGACGGCGATGCGGCTGCCCTTGAGCTGGGTCAGCCGATCCAGCTCCCGTCCGCCGCGATAGAACACCCAGAGCGGCTCGTAGTACAGATAGCCGAGCGAGAAAAGCGTTTCGACATTTACGCCATTTGCGGTGCCGCTCTGCACGAGGGCGACCTCGGTGTCGTCCTTCTCGTCGAGCAGGCGCTTCAGGTTCTCCATCGAACCGGCCGAGGGCTGGTCGCGCAGCTCGACGCCGTTCCTTGCCAGCACCTGGCGGTAGCGCTCGGCATAGACCTCGTAGGAGCCGCCCGGCGCGCCCGAGGAGATGTACAGGTAACGCGGCGGCGCCGGCTTGATGAACTGCGCCGCCAGCCAGAAGCCGCCGACCAGGAGCACCAGCGCCGGCAGGCCGACCGTCAGCAGGTCGCGCAGCGAGTATTCCCGCAGGCGCTTCTGCCTGAGCTTGCGAAGCCGATCCGACACGCAGCCCTCCTAACCTGCAACTTTCGCCCTAGAACGGAATGTCGTCATCCATGTCGCCGAAGCCGGCGGCCGGTGCCTTCTTGGCGCCGCTGGCGGGCTGGGCCGGGGCGGCCTCGCGCTCGCGCGGCGGCGCCTCGCCGGCGCCCTGGCGGCTGCCCAGCATCTTCATCTCGTCGGCGCGGATCTCGGTGGTGTAGCGGTCCTGGCCCTCCTTGTCCTGCCACTTGCGCGTGCGCAGGCTGCCTTCGATGTAGACCTGGCTGCCCTTCTTCAGGTACTGCCCGGCGATTTCCGCCAGCCGGCCGTAGAAGGAGACGCGGTGCCACTCGGTGGCTTCCTTCTTCTCGCCGCTGGCCTTGTCCTTCCAGGTGTCGGTCGTCGCCAGGCGGATGTTGCAGATGGCGTCGCCGCTCGGCGCGTAGCGCGTTTCCGGGTCCGCGCCCAGGTTGCCGACCAGAATCACTTTATTCACCGATGCCATTTTATGCCTCCCCTCCGATTAACTGGCGCACGCGCCGTTCGTCCCAACGTTCCAGATTGACTTTCAAATAGGCGATCCGCTTCTCGGGTTCCACCACCGCCTCGCGCACGCCGGGCAGGCCGGCGAGCTGCTCGCGCAGATGCTCGATGTCCACATGCGGCTGGATGAAGAACTCGCGCAGCGCCACCACCGGCGGCGCCTGCATCGTAACCGCGATCAGCAGCCATATCAATGCCAGCGCGATGCCGACGCCGAAGACCCCCGAGGCGCCGTAGTGCTGCGCCAGGATGCCGCCCGCCGCGCCGCCGAGAAACAGGCCGAACGACTGCGTCGTGTTGTAGATGCCCAGCGCCGTGCCCTTGGCCTGCGGCGGGGCGATGCGCGAGACGAGCGAGGGCAGGCTCGCCTCGAGGATGTTGAAGACGACGAAGAACACCACCAGGTTCGCCACCAGCGCATTGAACAGGCCGCTGCCGTAGAGGAAGCCGCCCTGGGCGAGCAGCAGCACGAAGACTGAACCGACAAAGACCGGCTTCATGCGCGCGCGCCGCTCGGCGTAGAAAATCGGCGGCAGCATCAGCACGAAACTGGCAAGCACCACCGGCAGGTACACCTTCCAGTGTTCTGACACCGGCAGGCCGCCGGTGGCGATGAGCGCGCCCGGCACCACGACGAACATTGCCATCTGGATGAAATGCAGCGTCAGGATGCCGAAATTCAGGCGCAGCAGCTGCGGATTCAGGAGCACGTCCCTGAAGCCGACCGGGGCATGGTCGTGATGCTCGGCCGGCGGCGGATCGGGCACGATCCGCGCCACCAGCCAGATCGCCGCCAGCGCCAGCAGGCCGGTGAGGATGAAGATGCCGGAGAGGCCGATCACGGCATTCAGCGCCGGCGCCGCCACCAGCGAGAGGGCGAACATCAGGCCGATGCTGGAGCCGATCAGCGCCATCACCTTGGTGCGGTGCTGCTCGCGCGTCAGGTCCGCCGCCAGCGCCGTCACCGCTGCGGAAATGGCGCCGGCGCCCTGAAGCGCACGGCCGAGGATGGTCCACCAGATGTCCGGCGCGGCGGCGGCGATGAAGCTGCCGGCGGCGAAGATCAGCAGGCCGATGACGATGACGCGCTTTCGGCCGTAGCGGTCCGAGGCCATGCCGAAGGGCAGCTGCAGGGCGGCCTGGGTCAGGCCGTAGATGCCTAGTGCAATGCCGACCAGGGTCAGGTTGTCGCCGCCCGGCAGCTTGCCCGCGGCGACGGCGAACACCGGCAGGATGAGGAACAGCCCCAGCATGCGCAGGGCAAAAATCGACGCCAGCGACAGGCCGGCGCGCAGCTCCTGCCGGGTCATGCGGTCGGACGTTGCGGAAGACATGAAACGTGCTTGGCTTGGGACGCGGGAATTGCGTATATTAGCAGATTGCCTTAGACGACCTGCACCCGATCATGGAAGCAATCCGCATCCGCGGCGCGCGGACGCACAACCTGAAGAACCTCAACCTCGACCTGCCGCGGAACCGGCTGACGGTGATCACCGGGCTGTCCGGCTCGGGCAAGTCCTCGCTCGCCTTCGACACGCTCTACGCCGAGGGCCAGCGCCGCTACGTCGAGTCGCTCTCGGCCTATGCGCGGCAGTTCCTGCAGCTGATGGAGAAGCCCGACGTCGACCTCATCGAGGGGCTGTCGCCGGCCATCGCCATCGAGCAGAAGGCCACCAGCCACAACCCGCGCTCGACGGTCGGCACCGTCACCGAGATCCACGACTACCTGCGCCTGCTCTTCGCCCGCGCCGGCACGCCGCACTGCCCGGAACACGGCCAGCCGCTCGCGGCGCAGAGCGTGGCGCAGATGGTGGACCACGTCCTGGCACTGCCCGAGGACACGAAGCTGATGATCCTCGCGCCGGTGGTGGCCGGGCGCAAGGGCGAGCAGCTCGACCTCTTCGCCGAGCTGCGTGCGCAGGGCTTCGTGCGCCTGCGCGTCGACGGCAAGGTGCACGACATCGACGCCCTGCCCAAGCTGGCGAAGAACAGCAAGCACAGCATCGACGTGGTGGTCGACCGCCTGAAGGTGCGCGCCGACGCGCGCCAGCGCCTGGCCGAGTCCTTCGAGACGGCGCTGACCCATGCCGACGGCCGCGCCGTGGCGGTGGACATGGATGCCGGCGCCGAGCACCTCTTCTCGGCGCGCTTCGCCTGCCCGGTGTGCAGCTATTCGCTGCAGGAGCTGGAGCCGCGGCTGTTCTCCTTCAACAACCCGATGGGCGCCTGCCCGAAGTGCGACGGCCTCGGCCAGATCAGCTTCTTCGACCCGGCGCGCGTCGTCGCCTATCCGCACCTGTCGCTCGCCTCGGGGGCCATCCGCGGCTGGGACCGGCGCAACCAGTTCTACTACCAGTTGCTCGCCAGCCTCGCCGGGCATTACGGCTTCGACATCGAGCAGACCTTCGAGGCGTTGCCTGAAGACATGCGGCAGATCGTGCTCTACGGCTCCGGCCGCGAGAAGATCGCCTTCCGCTACCTCTCGGAGACCGGCCGCAGCAGCACCCGGGAACACGCCTTCGAGGGCATCATCAACAACCTCGAACGCCGCTACAGGGAGACCGACTCGGTCGCCGTGCGCGAGGAGCTGGCGAAATACCTCAACACGCGGCCCTGCCCGGAATGCGAGGGCACGCGCCTGCGCAGCGAGGCGCGCCACGTCCTGATCGGCGGCCGCAACCTGCCGCAGGTGAACGCCCTGCCGCTGATCGCCGCGCGCGACTTCTTCAACCTGCTGGCCCTCGAGGGCCAGCGCGCCCAGGTGGCGGAAAAGATCGTGCGCGAGATCACCGCGCGGCTGACCTTCCTCATCAACGTCGGCCTCGACTACCTCTCGCTCGACCGCTCCGCCGAGACCCTCTCCGGCGGCGAAGCGCAGCGCATCCGCCTCGCCAGCCAGATCGGCTCCGGCCTCACCGGCGTGATGTACGTGCTCGACGAGCCCTCGATCGGCCTGCACCAGCGCGACAACGCCCGCCTGCTCGCCACGCTGGCCGAATTGCGCGACCTCGGCAACACCGTGATCGTCGTCGAGCACGACGAGGAGGCCATCCACGCCGCCGACCACGTGGTGGACATGGGCCCGGGCGCCGGCGAGCACGGCGGCCGCATCGTCGCCGAGGGGACGCCCGAGCAGATCGCCGCCCACCCGGATTCGCTCACCGGCGCCTACCTTTCCGGCCGCCGCGCCATCCCCCTGCCGAAGCGGCGCCAGGCGCCGAACCCGGCGCGCCTGCTGCGCATCCTGAATGCACGCGGCAACAACCTGAAGCAGGTCTCGCTCGACCTGCCGGTGGGACTGCTGACCTGCATCACCGGCGTCTCCGGCTCCGGCAAGTCGACGCTCATCAACGACACGCTCTACGCCGCCGCCGCGCGCCACCTCTACGGCAGCAGCGCCGAGCCGGCAGCGCACGAGGCGATCGAAGGACTGGAATTCTTCGACAAGGTGATCAGCGTCGACCAGTCGCCGATCGGCCGCACGCCGCGCTCCAACCCGGCCACCTACACCGGCCTGCTGACGCCGATCCGCGAACTGTTCGCAGGCGTGCCGGAATCGCGCAACCGCGGCTACGGGCCGGGGCGCTTCTCCTTCAACGTCAAGGGCGGCCGCTGCGAGGCCTGCCAGGGCGACGGCCTGGTGCGGGTGGAGATGCACTTCCTGCCGGACATCTTCGTGCCCTGCGACGTCTGCCACGGCAAGCGCTACAACCGCGAGACGCTGGAGGTCCGCTACAAGGGCAAGACCATCCACGACGTGCTGCGCATGACCGTGGAACAGGCGCACGGCTTCTTCGATGCCGTGCCGGTGGTGGCGCGCAAGCTGGAGACCCTGCTCGACGTCGGCCTCGGCTACATCGAGCTCGGCCAGTCGGCCACCACGCTCTCCGGCGGCGAGGCGCAGCGCGTCAAGCTGGCGCTGGAACTCTCGAAGCGCGACACCGGGCGCACGCTCTACATCCTCGACGAGCCGACCACCGGCCTGCACTTCCAGGACATCGAAATGCTGCTCAAGGTGCTCGCGCGCCTGCGCGACCACGGCAACACCATCGTCGTCATCGAGCACAACCTCGACGTCATCAAGACCGCCGACTGGATCGTCGACCTCGGCCCGGAGGGCGGCGAAGGCGGCGGCCGCCTCGTCGCCGAAGGCACGCCCGAGGCAGTCGCCCAGCAGGCCGGCAGCCACACCGGCCGCTACCTCAAGCCGCTGCTGGAAACCCACGCCCGGCGCAGCCCGCCCGCCCGCGCCGCCGCGAGCCGCTAATGGAAAGGAAACCGCGATGAACGACGCCCTGCCGACACGCAACGAACTGGAATCGCTGCTGCTGGAATTCGAAGCCGGCAGGATCGCGCCGGAGGAATTCGCCCGGCGCCTGCTCGAGGTGCAGGTGTTCATGCCGGTGAAGGACGA
>CAJPFL010000167.1 GCA_905339315.1 Rhodocyclaceae bacterium | reverse complement strand
TAGTCGGCGCCGGGGCGCGCCTGCCTGTAGAGCCGCGGCACGGTTTCGAGGTTGTGGTTGAAGACGTCCGGCGGCGTGGCGGTGAGGATGTCGACGGCCAGTCCCAAGCGGCCGCGGAAATCCGGCACGAGGATCTCGATGCGCGTCGAAGGCGACGCTTCGCGCACGGCGCGGATGCAGTCGGCGAAATGCTGCGCGCCGCCGTCGCGCAGGTCGTCGCGGTCGACGCTGGTGACGACGACGTAGTTGAGCTGCATCGCCGCCACGGTCTGCGCCAGGTGCGCCGGCTCCTGCGGGTCGGGCGGCAGCGGCTTGCCGTGGCCGACGTCGCAGAACGGGCAGCGCCGCGTGCACAGGTCGCCGAGGATCATGAAGGTGGCCGTGCCCTTGCCGAAGCACTCGCCGATGTTGGGGCAGGAGGCTTCCTCGCAGACGGTGTGCAGGGCGGCGTCGCGCAGGATGCGCTTCACCTCGCCGAAGCGGGCGTGGCTGTTGCCGGCCCGGGCGCGGATCCACGACGGCTTCTTCAGCGGCACGGCGGCCGGCACCACCTTGATCGGGATGCGCGCCGTCTTGGCCTCGCCCTTCTGCTTGTGCGGTTTGTCGCTGCTCACAGTTCGATCTGCCTTTTCAGCTGCGCCAGCAGCTTCTCGCCGGCGGCCTCCCAGCCGTCGGCGACGCCGAGGTCGCGCAGCTGCGTGACTTTCAGTCCGGGATAGCCGCAGGGGTTGATCGCCGAAAACGGCGCGAGTTCCATGTCCACGTTGAGCGAGACGCCATGGTAGCAGCAGCCGCCCCTGACGCGCAGGCCGAGCGCGGCGACCTTGGCGCCGTCGACGTACACGCCCGGCGCGCCGGCGAGGCGCTCGCCGCGCAGGCCGCAGCCGGCCAGCAGGTCGATCACCGCCTGCTCGATGCGATGCACCAGCTGGCGCACCTTGAGGCCGCGCCGCGACAGGTCCAGCAGCAGGTAGACCACCGCCTGGCCGGGGCCGTGGTAGGTGACCTGGCCGCCGCGGTCGATGTTCACCACGGGGATGCCGAGGTCGCGCAGCAGGTGCTCCGGCTTGCCGGCCAGGCCCTGGGTGAATACCGGCGGATGCTCGGTGAGCCAGAGCTCGTCGGGCGTTTGCGCGGTTCGTTCAGCGGTAAAGCGCTGCATCGCCCGCCAGGCCGGCACAAAGTCAGTCCGCCCAATACGGCGAATCACGATGTCGCTCACAGCACGACCTTGACGAGCGGATGGGCGGAGAGTTCGCCGTAGAGCGCATCGAGCTGCGCGCGCGAGACAGCGCGGATGGTGCAGGTGAAGCTGATGTAGTTGCCCTTTGCGCTGGGACGCATCTCCATGGCGGCGGCGTCGAAGTCGGGCGCGTGGCGCAGCACCACTTCGAGCACGGCCTGAGCGAAGCCGTCCTGGCGCTGCCCCATGATCTTGATGGGGAAGTCGCAGGGAAACTGCAGCAGCGAGTCTTCACTCACCGGCGCGCATCACCGTCTGCTTGAATGCCTGGTACCAGTCGTACATGCGCCGGCCGACCGGGCCGGGCCTGCCCGCATTTTCGTCCCGCCCGACGGGCTGGCCGTCGAGCCGGACGATGGGCAGCACCTCCTTGGTGGAGGAGGTCATCCACAGCTCGTCGGCGCCGCGCGCCTCGGCTTCGGCCACCGGCCGCACTTCGGCCGGCAGGCCGTGGGCGGCGGCCAGCTCGAGCACGACGTCGTAGGTGATGCCGGGCAGCATCAGGTGGTCCTTGGGCGGCGCCAGCAGCACGCCGTCGCGGACGACGAAGATGTTGGAGGCGGCGCCTTCGGTGAGGAAGCCGTCGCGGAAGAGGAGGGTCTCGACGCAGCCGGCATCGACGGCCTGCTGCCGCAGCAGGCAGTTGGCCAGCAGCGAGATGGTCTTCAGGTCGCAGCGCAGCCAGCGCATGTCCGGCGCCGAGATCGCCGCGATGCCCTGCTCGCGCTGCGCCGGCGGCGGCGTCACCAGCGGCTCGGTCATGATGAACACGGTCGGCACCACCTGCGCCGGGAAGGCGTGGTTGCGCTTCGTGTCGGCGCCGCGGGTGACCTGCAGGTAGACCGACTGGTCGTCGCCGTCGTTGCGGGCGACGATCTCGCCGATCAGCCGCATCCATTCGGCTTCGGCATGCGGATTGGCGAGGCGGATGCCGTCGAGGGTGTGCTGCAGGCGGCGCAGGTGCTCGGCCAGCCTGAAGGGGCGGCGCGAGTAGACCGGGATCAGCTCGTAGGCGCCGTCGCCGAAGAGGAAGCCGCGGTCCATCACCGGCACCTTCGCCTCGGCGATCGGCATGAACTGCCCGTCGAGAAAGACGGTCGTCATTCGAACCACAGGCGCATGGCGTCCCAGGCGCGGCCGATCATGCCGGCCACCGGCACGGTTTCGAGGGCGACGACGGGATATTCGCCGTAGGGCCTGTCGTCGAGGCTGAGCTTCAGCGTGGCGATGCGCTGGCCCTTCAGCACCGGCGCCAGCAGCGGCTGCTGGCTGACCAGGCTGGCCTTGAGGTTCTCCGCCATGCCCTTCGGCAGCGAGAGGGTGAAATCCTCGAGGAAGCCGGCCCTGACGGTGTTCTGCGCGCCCTTCCACACCCGCAGCCGCGACACCTCCTGGTCCTTGCCATACAGCTTCACCGAATCGAAGAACTGGAAGCCGAAATTCAGCAGCTTCTGCGATTCCTGCGTGCGCATGCCGTCGGAGGCGGCGCCCATCACCACCGACAGCAGGCGGCGCGGGCCGCGTTTGGCGGAGGCGACCAGGCAATAGCCGGCGTTCTCGGTGTGGCCGGTCTTGACGCCGTCGACAGCGGGATCGAGCCACAGCAGGCGGTTGCGGTTGGCCTGGGTGATGCGGTTGTAGGTGTACTCGCGCAGGGCGTAGAGCGGGTAGTGTTCGGGAAAGTCGCGGATCAGCGCCGCCGCCAGCGCGCCGAGGTCGCGCGCCGTCGAGTAATGCTGCGGGTCGGAGAGGCCGGTGGCGTTGGCGAAGCGCGTGGCCTTCAGCCCGAGCCGCTGCGCCTCGCGGTTCATCATCTGGGCGAAGGCTTCCTCCGAGCCGGCGACGGCCTCGGCCAAGGCGATGCAGGCATCGTTGCCGGACTGCACGATCATGCCGCGCAGGAGCTCGTCCACCGTCACCGGCTTCCGCGGCTCGATGAACATGCGCGAACCCGGCGTCTTCCAGGCGCGCTCCGACACCGGCAGCGCCTGGTCGGGCTTGAGGCGGCCTTCCTTCAGGGCGCCCAGCACCACGTAGGCCGTCATCAGCTTGGTCAGCGAGGCCGGTTCGACGCGATCGTCGGGGTTGTAGGAGGCCAGCGCCTGGCCGGTCGAGTAGTCGAGCAGCAGCCAGGATTTGGCCGCGATCGTCGGCGCCTGCGGCAGGGTTTGCGCCTGGGCCAGGACGGAAAGGCAGCACAAGGCAAGGAAGGCGAGAAATCTCATCGGGGGAAAAGCCTGCGGAAAGCGATGAATTATACCGTCAGCGCTGAATGACGAAGGGCTTGAGGGCCAGCGCCTCGCGGATGCGCTCGGCGACGCGGCCGGCTTCCTGCGCGTCGCGGTAGGGGCCGAGGTGCAGGCGGTACATGCCGTCCCTGGCATGGATGTGGATGCTTTCGCTAAGCCAGTCGAGCTGGCGGGCGAGGCGCGCGCGGAAGCTCTCGGCGTTGTCCTGGCTGCCGAAGGCGCCGAGCTGCAGGAAGGTGCCGCGCAGCTCCTGCACCGCCGGCAGCGGCGGCTCGGCGGGGGCGGGGGCAGCGGCTTCCGCCTTCGTCAGCGCCAGCAGGGTGTCGGCCGGCGGGGCTTCCTTCGGGGCCTCCCCCGGCAGCACGCTTTCGACTTCCACGCGGGCGCTGCCGGCGCCGATGTAGCCGAGCTTCCAGGCGGCGGCGTAGGAGAGGTCGATGAGGCGCTCGTGCAGGAAGGGGCCGCGGTCGTTGACGCGCACCACCACCGCGCTGCCGTTGGCGAGGTTGGTGACGCGGACATAGCTGGGAATCGGCAGCGTCGGGTGCGCCGCGGTCATGGCGAACATGTCGTAGATTTCGCCGCTGGAGGTCTTCTGGCCGTGGAACTTGCGGCCGTACCAGCTGGCGACGCCGCGCGCCCTGTAGGGCTGCAGCGCCTTCATCGGCACGTAGTCCCTGCCCAGCACGCTGTAGGGATTGTTGGCGAAGCGGTGCAGCGGCTCGGCGCGCGGCTCGGCATCCGGCACGGCGTCGAGGTTGCCCGGAATGCTGTCGCCCGGGCCATCGTCCTGGTAGAAGCCGCCGCCGCGCTTGAGGGTGTACTGCGGCGGCTTCTGCGGCGCCGGCTTCGCCGCGGCCGGCGGCGGACTTCCCTCCTGATCGACGCGCGGCGGCTGCGAGCCGCAGGCAACAAGCAGGGGCACCACGGCGAGCACGGCGACACGGCGAAAACAAGTCGAAACCGCCGAATTCATTTCTGCACCAGCATGCGGTTCCTGTGGATGCTCATGAGTATGCCGACGCCGAGGAACAGCGTCACCAGCGCCGTGCCGCCGTAGCTGACAAACGGCAGGGGCACGCCCACCACCGGCAGGATGCCGCTGACCATGCCCATGTTGACGAAGGCGTAGGTGAAGAAAATCAGGGTGATGCTGCCGGCGAGCAGGCGCGAGAACAGCGTCGGCGCGTTGCCGGCGATCATCAGGCCGCGGCCGATGACGAGGGCGTAGAGCAGCAGCAGGAAGCTGGCGCCAAGCAGGCCGAACTCCTCGGAGAGCACGGCGAAGATGAAATCGGTGTGCCGCTCGGGGATGAATTCGAGGTGGGTCTGCGTGCCGTTGCCCCAGCCCTTGCCGAGGAGGCCGCCGGAACCCACCGCGATCGTGGACTGGATGATGTGGAAGCCCTTGCCGAGCGGGTCGGCCTCGGGATCGAGCAGGGTCAGGATGCGCTGCCGCTGGTAGTCGTGCAGCAGCGTCCACGCCAGCGGCAGGCTGGCCAGTCCGGCGACGAGCATCGCCGCCAGCACCTTCCAGGAAAGCCCGGCGAGGAAAATCACGAAGAAGCCCGCCGCGAAGACGAGCACGGCGGTGCCGAGATCCGGCTGCCGGGCGATGAGCGCCACCGGCAGCAGCAGGATCAGCACGGCGACCGCCCAGTCGCGCAGCCGCAGCATGGCTTCGTGCTTCTGGAAATACCAGGCGAGCATCAGCGGCATGGCGATCTTCATCAGCTCGGAGGGCTGGGCGCGCATGAAACCGAGGTTGAGCCAGCGCCGCGCGCCCTTGGTGACGTCGCCGAACAGCGCCACGGCCACCAGCAGCAGCACGCCGGCGACATACAGGGGCACGGCCAGGTGCATCAGCCGCTGCGGCGGCACCTGCGCGGCGAGGCGCATCGCGACCAGCGCCGCGGCAAGGTTGATGGCCTGGTTGCCGAGGCGCTCGGGCGAGGCGCTGGTGAGCACCAGCAGGGCGTAGACGATCAGCAGCGCCAGCATCGCCAGCAGCGCCGGATCGATCGGCGCGACCAGCTTCTGCCACCATTCGCGCGGCCGGAATGCGAACTCAGTCACCTTCCACCTCCTCCCCGAATTCGGGCGCCGCGTCCCTGGGCAGCTTGCCCAGCAGCCAGTAGTCGAGCACCTGGCGCGCGATCGGCGCCGCCGACTGGGCGCCGAAGCCGCCGTTCTCCACCAGCACCGCCAGGGCGATGGTCGGCTGCTCGGCCGGGGCATAGGCGATGAACAGGGCGTGGTCGCGCAGGCGCTCCTGCACCTTGCCGTGCTCGTACTTGCCGCCCTTCAGGCTGTAGACCTGCGCCGTGCCGGTCTTGCCGCCGGAAACATATTCGGCGCCGGCGAAAGCGCGCGCGCCGGTGCCTTCCGTGTTCACGCCGACCAGCGCCTGGCGGATGACATCGAGGTTGGCCTGCTTGAAGGGCAGGCTGCGCAGCGGCTGCGGCTCGATCGGGGTGCGCTCGCCGGTGTTGATGTTCTCGATGTATTTCACCAGGTGCGGGCGGTACATGACGCCGTTGTTGGCGATCGCCGCCGTGGCCTGCGCCAGCTGGATCGGCGTGTAGGCGTTGTAGCCCTGGCCGATGCCGATCGAGACGGTCTCGCCGGCATACCATTTCTGCTGCTCGGGCTTGCGGAAGCGCTTCTTCTTCCATTCCTGCGAGGGCAGCACGCCCTCCGATTCGCCCTCGATGTCGATGCCGGTGCGCTGGCCGAAGCCGAGCTGGCGCATGAAGTTCGAGATGGCGTCGATGCCCATGTCGTTGGCCAGCACGTAGTAGTAGGTGTCGCAGGAATGCACGATCGACTTGTACATGTCGACGATGCCGTGGCCGCCCGGCTTGTCGTCGCGGAAGGTGTGGCCGCCGAAGGTGAAGAAGCCGGGGTCGGAGATCGCCTGCTGCGGCGTGCGCTTGCCGGTCTCGAGGGCGGCGAGCGCCATGAAGGGCTTGAAGGTCGAGCCGGGCGGATAGGCTCCGTTGAGCGCGCGGTTGACCATCGGCTTGTCCTCGGAGGTGTTGAGCGCCTCCCAGTCCTGCGAGCCGATGCCGTCGACGAACAGGTTGGGGTCGTATCCCGGCATCGACACCAGCGCGAGGATGCCGCCGGTCGACGGCTCGATGGCCACCAGCGCGCCGCGGCGCTTGCCGAAGGCCTTTTCCACCACCTGCTGCAGCCTGGCGTCGAGGGTCAGCAGGAGGTTGTTGCCCGGCAGCGGCGGCGTGCGCTCGAGCACGCGCACGGCGCGCCCGCCGGCTTCCACCTCGACCTGCTCGAAGCCGGTCTGGCCGTGCAGCTCGAACTCGTACTTCTGCTCCAGGCCGGTCTTGCCGAAATGCTCGGTGCCGCGGTAGTTGTCCTCGGCGTTGTTGCGCTCGATGGTGCCGAGGTCGCGGTCGTTGACGCGGCCGATGTAGCCGAGCGCGTGCGAGGCGAGCTCGCCCTGCGGGTACTGGCGGAACAGCCGCGCCTTGATCTCGACGCCGGGAAAGCGGAAGCGGCGGGCAATGAAGCGCGCCACCTCCTCGTCGCTGAGCCGGGTGCGGATCGGCAGCGACTCGAAGTTCTTGCTTTCCTCGAGCAGCTTGCGAAAGCGCTTGCGGTCCTTCGGCTGGATGTCGACGATGCCGGCCAGCTCGTTGATGACGGCTTCCAGGTCGGCCACCTTGTTCGGCGTGATTTCCAGCGTGTACGCGGAATAGTTGCTCGCCAGTACGACCCCGTTGCGGTCGAGGATGACGCCGCGGTTGGGCACGACCGGCACCAGCGAGATGCGGTTGTCCTCGGCCCGCGTCTGGAAATGCTCGTAGCGGACGACCTGCAGCCAGAAAAAGCGCGCGAACAGCAGGAAGAAGGCGAGCAGGACGAAGCCGCCGGCCACCGCCAGGCGCCGCTGGAAGCGCACCAGTTCCTGTTCGGGATTCTTGAATTCGGCCGGACGCATCGACTGGGCTAGATCGGCCGGTTCTCGTCCTTCTCGAGCGGCTGGTACTGCGGCAGCAGCAGGACGAAGGTCAGCGGGAACCAGAGCAGGGCGCCGGTGAAGCTGCCGAGAAAGTAGCCCCAGCCGGGAAATTCCGCGCCGCCGACCAGTCGCGCGACGACCATCACGACCTGGGTGGCCAGCAGCAGCGGCAGGATGTGCAGCGCCTGCTGGCCGAGCGGGAACCAGAGGATGCGCCGCGACAGGCCGCCGGCGGCGAACGACAGCAGCAGGTAGGCCAGGGGATGCTGGCCGATGACGCTGCCGGAGGCGACATCCATCAGCAGGCCGGCGACGAAGGCCGTGCCCATGCCGACCCGCAGCGGCTCGCGCACGCCCCAGAAGGCCAGCACCAGCGCCACCCAGTCGGGGACGCCGACGAGGTCGCCGAGCGGAACGAGGTTGAGGAAGAACGCCGCCGCCAGGGAAAACAGGATGAACCATTGCCGCACCGGCAGCAGGATGCGGCGCGAGTTGTGCGTCGGCTGCATGGCCATTATTCCTTCCTCCTCGCCTTGCGGCTCCTGGCGGGCCTGTCGCGCGCCTCTTCTTCGACGGCTTGCGGCGGCAGCGTCTCGCGCGCGCCGAGGATCAGCACCTGTCCATGCTTCTCGACGCCGGCGACCGGCTCGCAGACGATGTGGGCGAAGGAATGGGCGGTGTCGCGATCGATCCGCAGCACCTTCGCCACCGGCAGGCCGGGCAGATAGACGCCGTCGAGCCCGGACGTGACGAGCAGGTCGCCGGCCTGGACGTCGGCATTGGCGGCGAGAAAGCGCAGCTCGAGCTGGCCGGCGCCGGCGCCGAAGAGGACGGCGCGCAGCCCGTTGCGGATGATCTTCACGGGCACCGCCTGGTTCTTGTCGGTGACCAGGGTGACCTCGCTCTGCAGCGGGTAGACGCGCGTCACCTGGCCGAGGACGCCGGCTTCGTCGACCACCGCCTGGCCGGGGACGAGGTCGTGCTGGCTGCCCCTGTCGACGACGACGCGGCGGGAAAAGGGATCGCGCGCCTTGTAGAGGATTTCGGCGATGGTGCCGGACACCGGCTGCCGGTCCTTCATGTCGAGCAGCGCGCGCAGGCGCTGGTTCTCCAGTTCCAGGTGCTGCTGGCGCAGCAGCCAGTTGGCCGACTCCAGCTCCTTGCGCTTGAGCTGGGCGTTCTCCTGCTGCAGGACGGCGAGGCTGGAAAAATAGCCGCCGAGCCGTTCGTAGAGGTCGACCGGCGTGTAGGCGGCGCGCTGCAGGGGGTAGAGCACGATCGCCACGCCGTTGCGGATCTGCTCCAGGTAGCGATACTTGAGGTCGAACACCAGCAGCGCCAGCGCCAGGACGACGAAGAAGGCGAGCCGCGCCAGCGGCGCGGGGCCTCGCTTGAAGAAGGGGGGCGGCTGGTGACCGACGACCGACATCGGCAGTTACGAAGGCAAATGCGGCAGCCGGCTGCGGGAGCCGTGCTGCACGCCGTTACTCATTCGCGAAGATGCTCCCGAGCGTATCCACCTTCTCCAGCGCGATGCCGGAACCGCGCACCACGCAGGTCAGCGGATCGTCCGCCACGATCACCGGCAGGCCGGTCTCTTCCATCAGCAGGCGGTCGAGGTCGCGCAGCAGGGCGCCGCCGCCGGTGATGACCATGCCCTTGTCGGCGATGTCGGCGCCGAGTTCCGGCGGCGTCTGCTCGAGCGCCTGCTTGACGGCGCCGACGATGGCGTTGAGCGGCTCGGTGAGGGCCTCGAGGATCTCGTTGCTGGAAATGGTGAAGCTGCGCGGGATGCCCTCGGCCAGGTTGCGGCCCTTGACCTCCATCTCCTTCACCTCGGAGCCGGGGAAGGCGGAGCCGATTTCCTTCTTGATGGCCTCGGCGGTGGTCTCGCCGATGAGCATGCCGTAGTTGCGGCGGATGTAGTTGATGATGGCTTCGTCGAACTTGTCGCCGCCGACGCGCACCGAGCCGGCATACACCATGCCGCCGAGCGAGATGACGCCGACCTCGGTGGTGCCGCCGCCGATGTCCACCACCATCGAGCCGGTGGCGTCCGAGACCGGCATGCCGGCGCCGATGGCGGCCGCCATCGGCTCCTCGATCAGGTACACCTGGCTGGCGCCGGCGCCCAGCGCGGATTCGCGGATGGCGCGACGCTCGACCTGGGTCGAGCCGCAGGGCACGCAGATGATGATGCGCGGGGAAGGCGAGAACAGGCGCGAGTCGTGCACCTTCTTGATGAACTGCTTGAGCATCTGCTCGGTGACGGTGAAGTCGGCGATGACGCCGTCCTTCATCGGGCGGATGGCGGTGATGCTGCCGGGCGTCTTGCCGAGCATCTGCTTGGCCGAATGGCCGACCGCCATGATCGTCTTCTTGGCGTTGGGGCCGCCTTCGGTGCGGATCGCCACCACCGACGGCTCGTTCAGCACGATGCCCTTGTCGCGGACGTAGATCAGGGTGTTGGCGGTACCGAGGTCGATCGCCAGGTCGTTGGAAAAATAGGAGCGGAGAAAACCGAACATTGCAAAGTCCCTGCGGGGTGCGGAAAATCAGTTGCCTATGATACTCTATTGCGCTCTGCAATTTTAGTCCCCGCGCATCATGTCGCTCAGCCTCGACCAGGTCCTGCGCATCGCCGAACTCGCCCGCATCGAGCTCGCCCCCGGCGAGGCCGGGCAGACGCGCGAACAGCTCAACGGCATCTTCGCGCTGATCGAGGAAATGCAGGCGGTGAACACCGCCGGCGTCGAGCCGATGGCCCATGCCCAGGACGTCGCCCAGCGCCTGCGCCAGGACCGCGTCAGCGAAGGCGACCGGCACGCGGACTTCCAGAAGGTCGCGCCGGAAGTCGAGGCGGGGCTGTATCTCGTGCCGAAAGTCATCGAGTAGGCCCCGGCGCCAATGATCAACGCCAGCCTGAAGGACCTTGCCGCCGCCCTGGCGGGAAAGAAAATTTCCAGCGCCGAGCTGGCGACGCTGTTCCTCGAGCGCATCGGGGCGCGCAACCCGCAGCTCAACGCCTTCATCACCGTCGACCGCGAGAAAAGCCTGGCCATGGCGCGCGCCGCCGACGCCCGCATCGCCCGCGGCGAGGCCGGCCCGCTCACGGGCATCCCGCTGGCGCACAAGGATATTTTCTGCGCCGAGGGCTGGCTCACGACCTGCGGCTCGAAGATGCTGTCGAATTTCGTCAGCCCCTACGACGCGACGGTGATCGCGCGCTTCAAGGCCGCCGGCACGGTCACCCTGGGCAAGACCAACATGGACGAGTTCGCCATGGGCTCGTCCAACGAGACCTCGTTCTACGGCCCGGTGAAAAACCCCTGGGACGCGGCCGCCGTGCCCGGCGGCTCCTCGGGCGGCTCGGCCGCCGCCGTGGCGGGGCGGCTGACGCCTGCGGCGACCGGCACCGACACCGGCGGCTCGATCCGCCAGCCGGCCGCCTTGTGCGGCCTGACCGGCCTGAAGCCGACCTACGGCGTCGTTTCGCGCTGGGGCATGATCGCCTTCGCCTCCTCGCTCGACCAGGCCGGGCCGATGGCGAAGAGCGCGGAAGACTGTGCCCTCCTGCTCAACGCCATGGCCGGCTTCGACGAGCGCGACTCGACCAGCCTGGAGCGGCCGGCCGAGGACTACGCCCGCGATCTGGAGCAGCCGCTCGCCGGCCTGCGCA
>CAJPFL010000166.1 GCA_905339315.1 Rhodocyclaceae bacterium | reverse complement strand
CCGGCAGCCGATCGCCTTCACGCACCAGATCGTGAAGAACCCGGAGCGGCTGGTGGTCGACCTCGAAGGGGTGGAATTCAACAGCGTCCTGCAGAACCTGCCGAACAAGATTTCCGAGACGGATCCCTACATCCGCCTGATTCGCGCCGGGCGCAACAAGCCGGGCGTGGTGCGCCTGGTGATCGAATTGAAGACCGAAATCCAGCCGCAGGTGTTCATGCTCAAGCCGGTCGGCGAGTACGGCCACCGCCTGGTGCTCGACCTGTATCCGACCGTGGCGGACGATCCGCTGCTGGCCCTGCTGGAGAGGCTCGATGCGCCTGCGGACAAGGCGCCGCGGAAGGAGGCCGGCCAGCCCGAGATCGTGCGCATGGTGACCATCGTGCTCGACCCCGGCCACGGCGGCGAGGATCCGGGCGCCATCGGCCGCGGCGGCAGCCACGAGAAGAACGTCACGCTGCAGGTGGCGCGGCGCCTGAAGGCGAAGATCGATGCCGAGCCGAACATGCGCTCGATGCTGACGCGTGACGGCGATTTCTTCATTCCGCTGCAGCAGCGCGTGCAGAAGGCGCGGCGCGTTCAGGCCGACCTTTTCGTCTCGGTGCATGCCGATGCCTTCATCAAGCCGACGGCGCGCGGCTCCTCGGTGTTCGTGCTCTCGGAGAACGGCGCCTCCAGTTCGGCGGCGCGCTGGCTGGCGCAGCGGGAGAACGCCGCCGACCTGATCGGCGGCGTCAATCTCGACGTCAAGGACCCGCACCTGGCGCGCACGCTACTGGACTTGTCGCAGACGGCCACCCTCAACGACAGCCTGAAGCTGGGCAAGGCGGTTCTGGGCGAACTGGGCGGGGTCAATACCCTGCACAAGCCCCACGTCGAGCAGGCCGGCTTCGCCGTGCTGAAGGCGCCGGACATTCCCTCCATCCTCATCGAGACCGCCTTCATCAGCAATCCCGACGAGGAGCGGCGGCTCAACGATGAGGCCTACCAAGAGAAAATGGCCGAGGCCATCCTGCGCGGCATCAAGGCCTATTTCGCCAGGAATCCGCCGCTCGCCAAGTCGAAACTGGTCCGTCTCGACTGAGGTGGGGCCTATCCCCCCGGCCCCCTTTCCGAGAAAGGGGGTGACGGTTGTTCGCTTCGCTCCAGGCAAACACTTCAGCCGGCTTGGGGCGGCCCTGCACCGGCTGTATAATTCGCCGTTTCCCGGCAATCAGTTAACACCGTGCAGGTCTTCCGAGGCATTCCCGCCCGCGCCACCCATTCGACCGTGCTCACCATCGGCAACTTCGATGGCGTGCACCGCGGCCATCGCGCGCTGCTGGCGAAGCTGACCGGGCTGGCGAAACAGGCCGGCCTGCCAGGGGCGGTGATGACCTTCGAGCCCAATCCGCGCGAATTCTTCGCGCCGCAGTCGGCGCCGGCGCGCCTGGCAAGCCTGCGCGAGAAACTGCAGCTGCTGGCCGAATGCGGCGTCGACCAGACCTATGTCTGCGCCTTCAACCGGCGCTTCGCGGCGCTGACGGCAGAGGACTTCGTCGAACGCATCGTGAATGGCCTGGGCGTGCGCCACCTGATGGTCGGCGACGATTTCCGCTTCGGCAAGGGCCGCAGCGGCGACTTCGCCCTGCTGCAGCGGGCCGGTGCGGAGCGCGGCTTCGGTGTCGAGGCGATGGAGACCCTGGTGCACGAAGGCGAGCGCGTTTCCAGCTCGGCGGTGCGCGAGGCGCTCGATGCCGGCGACCTCGAGCATGCCGAGCGCCTGCTCGGGCGACCGTATTGCATCTCCGGCCGCGTCATCCATGGCGAGAAACTCGGCCGCAAGCTCGGCTACGCCACCGCCAACATCCAGCTGAAGCGCCTGAAGGCGCCGCTGTCGGGCATCTTCGTCGTCACGGTGGACGGCATCGCCGGGCGCCCGCTGCAGGGGGTGGCGAGCCTCGGCGTGCGGCCGACGGTGAGTTCCTCCGGCAAGCCGACGCTGGAAGTGTACATTTTCGACTATGCAGGCGACCTCTATCGCGCCCACCTGCGGGTGAACTTCCTGCACAAGTTGCGCGACGAGGCGAAGTTCGATTCTCTGGATGCGCTGACGGCGCAGATCGCGCGCGACGTTGCCGGTGCCAAGGCGTATCACGCGGCGCAGCGCTTTTAGGTTCTTTTGACATGGCCGACTACCGAAAAACCCTGAACCTTCCCGACACGCCCTTCCCGATGAAGGGCGATCTCGCCAGGCGCGAGCCGCAGTGGGTCGCCGACTGGCAGAGCCGCAAGCTCTACCAGAAGATCCGCCAGGCCTCGGCCGGGCGGCCGCGGTTTGTACTCCACGACGGCCCGCCGTACGCCAACGGCGACATCCACATCGGCCATGCCGTCAACAAGATCCTCAAGGACATCATCGTGCGCTCGAAGACGCTGGCCGGCTTCGACGCGCCCTACGTGCCGGGCTGGGACTGCCACGGCCTGCCCATCGAACACCAGATCGAGAAGCTGCACGGCAAGCACCTGCCGGCCGACCAGGCGCGCGCGCTGTGCCGCGCCTTCGCCGCCGAGCAGGTTGAGCGGCAGAAGAAGGACTTCATCCGCCTCGGCGTATTGGGCGACTGGGACGACCCCTACCTGACGATGGCCTTTCGCAATGAGGCCGACGAGATCCGCGCTCTCGGCGAGATCCACCATCGCGGCTTCCTCTTCAAGGGCCTGAAGCCGGTGAACTGGTGCTTCGATTGCGGCTCGGCGCTGGCCGAGGCCGAGGTCGAATACCAGGACAAGGAGTCGCCGGCCATCGACGTCGCCTTTCCGCTCGCCGATGCCGAGCGC
>CAJPFL010000165.1 GCA_905339315.1 Rhodocyclaceae bacterium | reverse complement strand
CGCCTGGGCCTGACCACCGTCATGGCCACCGGCGACCTCGAGGCGACGGCGCAGCACATCGCGCGCCAGGTCGGCATCGACCGTGTCGTGTCGCGCGCGACGCCCGCCGACAAGCTGGCCCTGGTGCGCAGCTTCCAGGCGGAAGGCAGGCGCGTCGGCATGGTCGGCGACGGCATCAACGACGCGCCGGCGCTGGCCGCTGCCGATGTCGGCTTCGCCATCGGCAGCGGCGCCGACATCGCCCTCGAGTCGGCCGACATCACGCTGGTCGGCGGCGACATCACGCGTGTCGCCGCGGGCATCGAGCTCTCGCGCCGCACCATGAGCGTGATCCGCCAGAACCTGTTCTGGGCGCTCGGCTACAACACCGTGGCGATCCCGTTTGCCGCCGCCGGCCGCCTCAACCCGATGATCGCCTCGGCGGCGATGGCCATGAGCTCGGTATCGGTGCTGTCGAACTCGCTGCGGCTGCAGCAGCAGAAATAAGTGGACCATTCGCACCACCAGGCCGTCGTCGAGTTCTCCTACGCGCTGGCCTTCATGACGGGGCTGCTCGGCAGCGGCCACTGCCTCGGCATGTGCGGCGGGCTGGTATCGGCCTTCTTCATGAAGCTGCAGGCGCGCGGGCCCTGGCCCTACCTGACCTACCACGCCGGCCGCATCGGCATGTATGCCGTCGTCGGCCTGATCGCCGCGCTGCTCGGCGCCGTACTCGTCTCGACCGGCCGCATCGGCCTCGCCCAAGGCGTGCTGCAGATCGTCGCCGGCGCGATCGTCATCCTGCTCGGCCTGGATCTCCTCGGCGTCTCGCCCATCCGCAACGTCTACGGCTTCGCCCCGGTGGCCTGGCTGCGCCGGCAGTTCATGACCGCGGCGCAGAAAGGCCCGATCGTCGGCGCACTCATCGGCGGCGCCATCAACGGCATGATGCCCTGCTCGATGACCATGGCGATGGCGGTGCAGGCCACCACCGCGCCCTCGCCGCCCGAGGGCATGCTGCTGATGCTGGCCTTCGGCGCCGGCACCCTACCCTCGATGCTTTCCGCCTCCTTCCTCTTCGGCAAGCTCGGCCCGCGACTGCGCGGCTGGCTGCTGAAGGGCGCCGCGCTGTTCGTCATCGCGCTCGGCGTGTCCACCCTCTGGCAGGGCGTTCGCTACTTCCTCGTCATGGTCAAGCTCGTCGCCTGAGTGCGGCGTTATGTCGCAGGCAATCTTCATTCGCAAAGCCTAATATTGCAGTGCGGAAACACTTTTAGGGAGATTGCAATGAAACGCCGCGACATGCTGAAACTCACGCTGGCCGCCACCGCCGCCGGCATCGCCACCACCGCCCACGCCCAGCAGGCCTGCCCCACCGACGGCACGCCGGCGCAATTCGTGCCGAAGAAGCCGGCCGATGCGAAGCCGCTGGAAAATGAATTCGCGAAATATCCGAAGTGCCCCTACTGCGGCATGGACCGCAGCGAGCACCATCGCGCCCGCATGCTGGTGCAGTACAGCGACGACCTCGTCGACGGCGTCTGCTCCATCCACTGCCTCGGCCTGAGCCTCGGCGTGAACATCGACCGCGAGCCGAAAGCCATCTGGGGGCCTGACTACGGTTCGACCGCCGAGCCGCGCCCGCTGGTGCCGGTCGAGCAACTGACCTACCTCATCGGCGCCGACCTGAAGCACGCCATGACCAAGCGCAGCAAGCACTCCTTCGCCTCGAAGGAAGTCGCCGGGCAGTTCAAGCAGAAGCACGGCGGCGAATTCGGCGACTTCAACGAGGCGCTCAAGCAGTCCTACCTCGACATGGCGGCCGACGTCGCGCAGATCCGCAAGAACCGCGAGGAGCGCCGCAGGAAGATGATGGAGCAGAAGAAGCAGGGATGAGGCGTTTCTTCGTCGCACTCCTGCTCGCCCTGTGGGCCGGCCTCGCGCCGGCCCAGGGCGTCGTCAAGCCCGGGGCGAAGGACCTCTGCCCGGTGTGCGGCATGCTGGTGTCGAAGTACCCGAACTGGGTGGCCGTGGTGCAGTACAGGGACGGCCATACGCATTTCTTCGATGGCGCCAAGGACCTCTACAAGTACCTGCACGACTTGCCCAAATATGCGCCGGGCCACCGCCGCGAGGACATCGCCGTCATCCAGGTGACGGATTTCTATTCGCTGACGCGCATCGATGCGCAGAAGGCCTTCTTCGTCGTCGGCTCCGACGTGCTCGGCCCGATGGGCCACGAGCTGGTGCCGCTCGCCACGCGGGCGGATGCCGAGGACTTCCTGAAGGACCACAAGGGAAAGCGCATCCTCGGCTTCGCCGAGGTGTCGCGCGAACTGCCCTTCAAACTCGACGACGGGAAGTTTTAATCCGGCTTACCCCAGCCACTTGCGCGCATTGCGGAACATGCGCAGCCAGGGGCCGTCCTCGCCCCAGCCCTCCGGATGCCAGGACATCTGCACCGTGCGGTAGATGCGCTCGGGGTGCGGCATCATGATGGTGAAGCGGCCGTCGGCGGTGGTGAGGCCGGCGATGCCGTCGGGCGAGCCGTTCGGGTTGAAAGGATAGGTTGCCGCAACGCGGCCGTGGTTGTCGAGGTAGCGCAGCGCAGCGACGGCTTGCTTCTGCTGACCGTGCGCGCTGAAGTCGGCGCGGCCTTCGCCATGCGAAACGACGATGGGCAGCCGGCTGCCGGCCATGCCGTCGAGGAACAGCGACGGGCTCTGCGGCACCTCCACCATGACGAAGCGCGCCTCGAACTGCTCGCTGCGGTTGCGCGCGAAGCGCGGCCAGTCGCCGGCGCCGGGGATGATTTCCGCCAGGTGGCTCATCATCTGGCAGCCGTTGCAGACGCCCAGCGCAAACGTGCTGCTGCGCTTAAAGAAGGCCTCGAACTCGGTGCGCAGCGGATCGTTGAAGAGGATCGATTTCGCCCAGCCCTGCCCGGCGCCGAGCACGTCGCCGTAGGAGAAGCCGCCGCAGGCGACCAGCCCGGAAAAGTCAGTCAGCGCGACACGGCGCGCCTGCAGGTCGCTCATATGCACATCGACGGCGACGAAGCCGGCACGGTCGAAGGCGGCGGCCATTTCCACCTGGCCGTTGACGCCCTGCTCGCGCAAGATCGCGATCTTTGGTTTTGCCCCCTTCGCGATCATCGGCGCGGCGATGTCCTCGGCCGGGTCGAAGGTCAGTGTCGCCGACACGCCGGGATCGGCCGCGTCGAGCAATGAATCGAATTCCTCCTGCGCGCATTGCGCGTCGTCGCGCAG
>CAJPFL010000164.1 GCA_905339315.1 Rhodocyclaceae bacterium | reverse complement strand
GTGCGCGTCGGGCAGGTCGTCGGCGATCTGAAAGTTGGCACCATCGGCGGTGCGGGTGTCTCAAATGTCGTGCTGGAAGCCGATCGCAACCTGCTGGCCTGGAATACTTCGTCTTACATTCAGGGGCAACGCGTCGAACTTATGTCGCGCAACGGCGGCATCGGTGCATTGAGCGACACAGTGAATGATCCGCTGATCGTGCGCACCGGTTACACGACCAATCAGCCGCAATGGCCGAACAACGGGTTGATGGCCAGCGCGCGCGACAGCATCAACATCAAGAACGTGGGCGATCCGGGCAACGCGTCGGTCTATTCGGGCAACCTGTTGCTGATTGCGGCGGAATCGCTCGCGGGCGATGTGCGCATCGAGACCACCGGCAAGGTCATCGACAACAACCCGTTTGCCACCACCGATACGCGCACGCAGCAGGAGCTCGCGGACCTGTGGGATGCGCTGCGCTTGCGCGGCCAGCTGGCCGTGGACAAGGCAAACGAGGCAGTCGCCGCATTCGAGAACGGCAAGACCAACAATTACCAGCTCTACTGGCAGCTGCGCAAACGTCAGCCGGACCAGGGCGCGGTGTACGACCCGGGATTTCACTACACCGTGTCGCAGGCCGAGCACGACGCGCTGGCTGCTTCCGGCATGAACGCGCTGCAGATTTCGCAGTTCGCCGACAACCGCACCGCGCAGTACCATCAGTTGCATGCCGAGGTGGGCGGATTCACCGCCGCGTACACGCCGGGGTTCCACTATGACGCGACCGCGGCCGAAGAGGCGCAGATTCGCAAGGGTTCGTCGTGGACGGATGCCCAGCTGGCATTGTCGGTCGGCGCCGGCCTGCTGAAGAATATTACCGACACCGTGACCACGATCAAGGAGCCGAACGCGAAGGGCCGCAGCGTTACGCTGATCGCGGGTACCGACATCGGTTCACTCAACGATCCGCTGACGATTGATCTGTCAGCCGGTCTGAATGCGCTGACCACGGAACAGAAGGCCGCGCTCGCCGCCGCCGAACGCGGCGATGCGACGCTGGACAATACTGGCAATATCATCACCATCACCCAGCCGCGCCCGGTAAACGTGACAACCGGGCTCGGCGCGCTGAACGCCACGGCCAGCACGGGCTTTGCCTTCATCGGCTCGGAGCAGGACCTGCGCATCGACCGCATCAGCGCCGCCAAGGACATTCGCATCAAGACTGCCGGCTCGCTGTTCAGTGCGCCATCCGTTCCCGGCGCGGCCAACTTTGCCGGCGACAGCATGATCCTGGAAGCGGCCAACGGCGGCATCGGCGCGGCCAACGCGCCGATGCGCATCAATGCGTCGAGCAGCGCCGGCGTCATCGCGCGCGCTGCAGGCGACATCTGGATTGATGCAGCACAGGATCTGGCCGTGGATACGATGTTCTCGCGCGGCGACATCCGTCTCGGTGCCGTGGGCTCGATTCTCGACTTCCACAGCGGCGAGTCGTCGGTCACGCCGGACAACAATCTGCGCGGCAACAATATCTGGCTGGCGGCGCAAACCGGCAGCATCGGCACGCCGGGCAATCCGCTGGATGCCGGCGTTAATCCGGACGGCCTGATCACCGCCAGCGCCAGCACATTCGGCAAGGGCGTTAACCTGAACGGGCCGGCCGGCGAGAGCTTCAACATCGGCTCGGTGATTTCCGGGGATGCTGTTTGGTTATCGTCTGCAACCGGCATGAAGATCGCAGGTCCGGTGGCCGGACCGGGTGCGATCAGTCTGGTGTCCGGCGGACCAATGACGATGACGCCCAATGCCGACGTACACGCCACCACGCTTGGCGTGTTTCTGCGCGCCAACACCCTGACGATGGAAGACGACGGTACTCACGTCGCGAGAGTGCGGGTTGACGCAGGCACCATCGATATCGAGACCGTGGGTGATGCTCTCATCACCGGCATCGAGACCGGCAATCCCACCGCCAGCGCGATCCGCATTGTCAGCACCGCGGGCCGGATTCTGGACAATGGCGACACGCGCCTGGACATTGTGGCAGACACGGAACCCGAGGCGAAACTGACCATCTCGGGTGCGCTCGGCATAGGCGACAATCCGCTCGACATCCGGGTACATAACCTGGAGGCCAGCTCGGGAGGAATCATTGATCTCGCCGAGGAGAATGCGGTGAACATCGTCGGCATCACGGCCGGAGACCGCGTGTTGCTGACTGCTGGTGGGAATATCACCGGCAACTCGGTGACCAGCACCGGCGCCGGCAACACCAACCCCGACAAAAGCATCTCGATCACGTCGAGCGGGGGCAGCGTGAATCTCGCCAGTGTCTCCGGCCAAACCGACGTTGCAGTGTCGGGCCGCAACGGCGTCAGCGTTGACACGCTGAACGTAGGCTCGAATCTGGTGTTGGCCGGCCCTCATGTGAGCGCGGCGGTGAACGGTGGTTCCGGCACGGTGGGAGGTTCCATCACCGGCTTTGGCGGCGGCATCGCGTCTGATGTTAATCTCACTCTGTCCGGTTCCGGCGGCTTTGCGTTCGACAACTTCTTTGCTTCGACGGCAAACGTGAATCTTCCCTTGGGGGCGTTCTCGATCGACAACGCGCTGATCGTTGACCGGGCGACGTTCGTGAATCCGCTCAGCACGGTCCTGGTGGACCAGCATAACCGCAGCATCCAGCCCTCCGACGTGCAGCTCTATTCGGCGGGCGCGCCGTTCTCATTCAGTCTGAGCGAAAATCATATCGCCACGAGTGCGTTTGCCATCCACCACAGCCCGCTGCACGAGGTGATCACACCGGACGGGCCGAATTTCAGTGTGGTCGAGCAGGGCGAGGAGGCGCTCGCGACGCTCAACCTCAGGCCGCCCGTTTCCGAACGTACGCCTGTTGCCGAAGAGCGCGGTTCGTTGGTCACGTATACGGGTGTGCCTGTCTCCCTCGAATGTGATCCAGACCTCGATATGGAGTGCCCGAAATGATCCGAAAAGCGTTGTTTGTGGCGGCTGTTCTTGTCTCAGCGCAGGCGATGGCCCAGCAAATAGTGGTGCCCCCTGCAGCCGATCCCGGGGCGGTCCAGCAGCGCCAGATCGATGAAGAGCGTCGGCGGCGCGAGGCCGAGCGCGAGCGGCTCACGCCGAGCGAGCCAGTCAAGCGTGACGCCCTCGAAGCACCCTCCGCACAGCCCGCGCCGGATGCGGTGCGCTTCCCGGTGCGGGAAATCCAGTTCACCCCTTCGGCAATCCTGAGCGCAGCCGAGCTCGAGGCGATCGGCATGGAATTCGTCGGCAGGCACCTCACGCTCGCCGACCTGCAGCGACTGGTCGAACGCGTCAACGCGCTTTACCGGGCCAAGGGCGTCGTCACGGCGGTGGCCGTGCTCCCCCCGCAGGATGTTTCGGAGGGCATCGTCCGCGTGCGGCTGATCGAGGGGCGCGTCGGCCGGATAAACATTGAAGGCAACGCGACCACGCGCACCGATTACATCACCGCGCGATTGCGCCTGAAGCCGAACGAACTCGTGGACCTGAACCGTCTCGAGCGGGGCCTGGTGCGCTTCAACCGCTCCAACGATGTGCAGTTGCGCGCCGAACTCAAGCCCGGTCTGGAGTTCGCCACCACAGACCTGCACGTGGCTGTCACCGAGCCGCCGCGGCACGAACTGCGCCTGGCGCTGGATAATTTCGGCAGCGAGTCCACGGGGGAATGGCGCGGCGGGATCAGCTACCTCAACCGCAGTCTCCTGGGGTTTCGCGACGATCTCGCTCTGTCCCTGACCAAGGCGGAAGGGCAGGAGAGCCTTTCTTACGGCTATGGGTTTCCGATCAATACCTGGGGCGGACGCCTGAACCTAACCCATTACCGCGACCTGACCCAAATCATCGACGGGCCACTGGCGACCCTCAAGATCACCGGCGAATCAAATGCCAACGTGCTGTCGCTGCGCCAGCCCGCCTACGTCGGCGCGCGCGCGCAGCTGGACGTGCTCGCGGGTGCAAAAAAACGCTCCAGCTCGAACTGGATCGACGGCGTGTTCCTGCAGCGGACCGACAGCAGCGACCACAGCCTGGGTGCGGAGGTGCAGGCCTCGGACCAAAGGAACTTCTGGTTTGCGAATTATGCGCGCTACTGGGGGCAGGCAACGGTGGTCGACCGCACGCGTTTCGGCATCGATCGTGGCGCCGTGCGCTATAACCGCGAACTTGGCAACGGACTGTCGTTCCGCGGCAGCCTGGTGTGGCAAGCGACCGGTGAACGGAACCTCGCCTCGAGCGAGCAGTTCTTCCTGGGCGGCGAGGGCAGCGTGCGCGGTTACACGGTCGGCACGTATGCCGGCGACAAGGGATACGCAGTGAATCTCGAATTGCACCACCCGCTCACCAATCGGTCACTTGAATCCCGTGAATTTACCGCCACCGGCTTCTTCTTTGCAGATCACGGCCGCGTCAAACCGTTCCGCGCCCCCAATTCGGCGCTGTCCTCGGAGGATCGCCTTACCGGCATCGGCTGGGGCCTCCAGGCAGTGCTGGACAAGCGCGTATACGCGCG
>CAJPFL010000163.1 GCA_905339315.1 Rhodocyclaceae bacterium | reverse complement strand
CGCCTTTCGGACCTCTCCGCACGGGAGCAGGATCTGCGGAGGTATCTTTGACTTCGACGCCAAGCAGTCGAAGCTGAACGAAGTCGCCCGCGCCCTCGAGGATCCGGCCGTCTGGAACGACGCCGCCCGCGCCCAGGACCTGGGCCGCGAGAAGAAATCACTCGAAGGCGTCGTCGTCGCCCTCTCCGACATCGACCAGGAACTGCGCGATTCGCGCGAGCTGTTCGAGATGGCGCGCACTGAAAACGACGACGAGACGCTGCTCGCCGTCGAGGCCGACGCGGCCGAGATCGAGAAACAGGTGGCGGCACTCGAGTTCCGCCGCATGTTTTCCCAGCCGGCCGACCCCAACAACTGCTTCCTCGACATCCAGGCCGGCGCCGGCGGCACCGAGGCGCAGGACTGGGCCTCGATGCTGCTGCGCATGTATCTGAAGTATTGCGAACGCAAGGGCTTCCAGCCGGAAGTGCTGGAAGAGTCCGACGGCGAAGTGGCCGGCATCAAGACCGCCACCCTCAAGCTCACCGGCGAGTACGCCTATGGCCACCTGCGCACCGAGACCGGCATCCACCGCCTGGTGCGGAAATCGCCCTACGACTCCAACGCGCGCCGCCACACCTCCTTCGCCAGCGTCTTCGTCTATCCGGAAGTGGATGACTCGATCGAGATCGAGATCAACCCGGCGGATCTCCGCATCGACACCTTCCGCGCCTCCGGCGCCGGCGGCCAGCACATCAACAAGACCGATTCGGCGGTGCGCATCACCCACGCCCCCTCCGGCATCGTCGTGCAGTGCCAGAACGACCGCTCGCAGCACCGCAACAAGGCCGAGGCGATGGCCATGCTGAAATCGCGCCTGTATGAAGCCGAACTGAGGAAACGCCAGGCCGCCGCGCAGCAGATGGAGGACGCCAAGACCGACATCGGCTGGGGCCATCAGATCCGCTCCTACGTGCTCGACCAGTCGCGCATCAAGGACCTGCGCACCAACGTGGAAACCGGCAACACCCAGGCCGTACTCGACGGCGACCTCGACCCATTCATCGAAGCCAGCCTGAAACAGGGCGTCTAAGGAAACAAAGCCATGAGCGAACAAACCCCGCTGCCCCAGGACGAGAACCAGATCATCGCCGAGCGCCGCGAGAAGCTGGCGAGGCTGCGCGCCGGGGGCGTCGCCTTCCCCAACGACTTCCAGCGCGAGAACACCGCCGAGAAGCTCGACGAGCTCTATGGCGAGAAAAGCCGCGAGGAGCTGGAGGCGCAGCCGGTCGACGTCTGCGTCGCCGGCCGCATCATGCTGAAGCGCGTCATGGGCAAGGCCTCCTTCGCCACCGTGCAGGATCTCTCCGGCCGCATCCAGCTCTACGTCAGCAACGACGGCACCGGCGAGCCGGTGCACAGCGCCTTCAAGCACTGGGACATCGGCGACATCGTCGGCGCGCGCGGCACGCTGTTCAAGACCAAGACCGGCGAGCTCACCATCAACGTGCGCGAGCTGCGCCTGCTGACGAAGTCGCTGCGTCCGCTGCCGGAGAAATTCCACGGCCTCACCGACACCGAGCAGAAGGTGCGCCAGCGCTACCTCGACCTGATCACCAACGAGCGCGCGCGCTGGGTGTTCGCCGCCCGCTCGCGCCTGGTGGCCTCGATCCGCGGCTACATGAGCGGCCACGGCTTCCTCGAGGTGGAAACGCCGATGATGCACCCGATCCCCGGCGGCGCTTCGGCCAAGCCCTTCAAGACCCACCACAACGCCCTCGACATGGAACTGTTCCTGCGCATCGCGCCGGAGCTGTACCTGAAGCGCCTGGTGGTCGGCGGCTTCGAGAAGGTGTTCGAGATCAACCGCAACTTTCGCAACGAGGGCATCTCGACGCGCCACAACCCCGAGTTCACCATGATGGAGTTCTACGAGGCCTACTCGGACTACAAGCTGCTGATGAACTTCACCGAGGGCCTGCTGCGCCACGCCGCGCGCGAGGCGCTCGGCACCGAGACCTTCGAATACCAGGGCCGCACCCTGGATTTCGCCAGGCCCTTCGCCCGCATGACCGCGGTGGAAGCCATCCACAAGCACCACCCGGGCTATACGCTCGACCAGCTCGGCGACCTCGCCTGGCTGAAGGCCAAGCTGAAGGAACTGCACGTCGAACCGAAGCATAGCGGCGCCACGCTGGGCGAGCTGCAACTCACCCTGTTCGAGGAGACCACCGAAGCCGAGCTGTTCGAGCCGACCTACATCGTCGACTGGCCCGCCGAGGCGAGTCCGCTGGCCCGCCGCAGCGACAGCAATCCGGAGATCGCCGAGCGCTTCGAGCTCTACATTGCCGGGCGCGAGATCGCCAACGGCTTCTCCGAACTGAACGATCCGGAAGACCAGGCGGCGCGCTTCCTCGAACAGGCCAGGGCCAAGGAGGCTGGCGACGAGGAGGCCATGTACTATGATGCAGATTATGTCCGTGCGCTGGAATACGGCCTGCCGCCGACCGCCGGCTGCGGCGTCGGCATCGACCGCCTGGTGATGCTGCTCACCGACAGTCCGAGCATCCGCGACGTCATCCTCTTCCCGCAACTGCGGCCGGAGGTGTAAGGAATTGTTTCCGCGTCAGCCGATAGCCCGCTGATGCGTTATTTCCGCTGAAGTCCCAAACTGGAGAAACAGCATGGAAGCCCAAACCACTGGCAACAAAATGCACCCCGTCCTCTGGATTGCCGCCATTGCGGTGATCCTGCTTTCGGCAGCCGGCATCGGCGCCATTTTCGGCGTCATCCCGACGGCCGACAGTTCCTCGAAGCAGTCCGAGCCGGTC
>CAJPFL010000162.1 GCA_905339315.1 Rhodocyclaceae bacterium | reverse complement strand
CTGCGCGAAGCGCAGGGCGTCGCCGTTTCCCATTGCCATGAAAACAAGCATCCGCAACAAACTTGAGCACCTGAGCCGCCGCCTCGGCGAGCTCGACCTGCTGCTGTCCAGCGAGACGGCGACGCAGGACATGGACGCCTACCGCAGGCTGACGCGCGAGCATGCCGAGGTCGCGCCGGTGGCGGCGCTGTTCGCCGCCTGGCGCAAGGCGGAGGCAGGCGTGCAATCGGCGCAGGCCATGCTGGCCGACGCCGAAATGAAGGACCTCGCCGAGGAGGAGATGCGCGCCTGCCGCGAGGAGATGGCGCGCCTCGAGGACGAACTGCAGCGTGCGCTCCTGCCGCGCGATCCCAACGACGATCGCAACCTCTTCCTCGAGATCCGCGCCGGCACCGGCGGCGACGAGTCGGCGCTGTTCGCCGGCGACCTGTTCCGCATGTATGCGCGCTACGCCGAGCGGCAGCGCTGGAAGGTGGAAGTGATCTCGCAGAGCCCGTCCGACCTGGGCGGCTACAGGGAGGTGATCCTGCGCGTCGTCGGCCAGGGCGCCTACTCGAAGCTGAAGTTCGAGTCGGGCGGCCACCGCGTGCAGCGCGTGCCGGCCACCGAGACGCAGGGCCGCATCCACACCTCGGCGTGCACGGTGGCGGTGTTGCCCGAGGCGGACGAGGTGGCCGATGTCGTCATCAACCCGGCCGAACTGCGCATCGACACCTATCGCGCCAGCGGCGCCGGCGGCCAGCACGTCAACAAGACCGATTCCGCCGTGCGCGTGACGCACCTGCCGACCGGCATCGTCGTCGAGTGCCAGGACGACCGCTCGCAGCACAAGAACAAGGCGCAGGCGCTCTCCGTGCTGGCGGCGCGCATCAGGGACAGGCAGACGCGCGAGCAGGAGGCGAAGATCGCCTCGACGCGCAAGTCGCTGGTCGGCAGCGGCGACCGCTCCGAGCGCATCCGCACCTACAACTTCCCGCAGGGGCGCATCACCGACCACCGCATCAACCTGACGCTGTACAAGATCGACGCCATCATGGACGGCGACCTTGGCGAGCTGGTCGGCGCGCTCTCCGCCGAGCACCAGGCGGAGCAGCTGGCGGCGTTGTCGGAAGAAACGGCGTGATGGAACCCGTGTGGGAGCGGCCTCCCGGCCGCGAAGCGGCGGCCGATCGCGGCGTGGACGCCGTTCCCACAGTGGCGAGGTTGCTCGACGAGGCCCGCGCTTCTGTTCCCCTAAGCGAAGCGCGCCTGCTCCTGCGCCATGTTCTCGGCGTGACGCATGCCGCGCTTGAGGCGCATCCGGAAAGAGAAGTCAGTCCCCGTGAGACGGCGGATTTCCATACGCTGGCGATGCGCCGCGCAGCCGGCGAGCCCATCGCCTATCTCACCGGCCATCGCGAGTTCTACGGGCTGGAATTCCACGTCACGCCCGCCGTGCTGATCCCGCGCGAAGAGACCGAGCTGCTGGTGGAGATCGCCGTCGAGAAACCGGCGCGGCGCATCCTCGACCTCGGCACCGGCAGCGGCTGCCTCGCCATCGCCGTGGCGAGAGAACTGCCGCGGGCGCAGGTGACGGCCGTCGATGTCTCCGCGGCGGCGCTCGACGTGGCGCGGGAGAACGCCGCGCGCCATGGCGCCACCGTGCGCTTCGTGCAGGGCGACTGGTTTGCGCCGCTCGGCGGCGAACGCTTCGACCTGATCCTGGCGAACCCGCCGTATGTTGCCGAGGCCGATCCGCATCTGGCGCAGGGCGACGTGCGCTTCGAGCCGCGCGGCGCCTTGGCGGCCGGCCCGGACGGGCTGGACGACATCCGCCGCATCGTCGCCGCAGCAGCGGCGCACTTGGTTGCCGGCGGCCGGCTGGTTTTCGAGCACGGCTACGACCAGGCGCAGGCCGTTGCGGCCCTGCTGGCACAGGCGGGCTTCGTCGCCATCGAGCAGCGGCGGGACCTGGCCGGCATTCCGCGCGTGACGGGCGGAGCGCGGCCTTGACGAGTAGCATCAGGAAACGCTAAACTTGACAAAATTAGTAGGACTTTGAAAGGAACCCCGATGGACGACGTACAGAACCTCCTCAAGGAACAGGTTTCCACCCACCCGGTGGTGCTCTACATGAAGGGCACGCCGACGTTTCCGCAATGCGGCTTTTCCGCCAAGGCAGCGCAGATCCTCAAGCT
>CAJPFL010000161.1 GCA_905339315.1 Rhodocyclaceae bacterium | reverse complement strand
GTGCGGATGGCGATGGCGAGGTCCATGTCGCCGTGGAAGCCGAGGTAGCCGACGGCGCCGGCGTAGATGCCGCGCTTGACCGGCTCCAGCTCGTCGATGATCTCCATCGCCCGCACCTTGGGCGCGCCGGAGACGGTGCCGGCCGGGAAGGTGGCGCGCAGCACGGCCAGGGCGTCGAGTTCCGGTTTCAGCTTGCCCTCGACGTTGGAAACGATGTGCATCACGTGCGAGTAGCGCTCGATGACGAACTGCTCGGTGACGCGCACCGAGCCGGTCTGGGCGACGCGGCCGACGTCGTTGCGGCCGAGGTCGAGCAGCATCAGATGCTCGGCGCGCTCCTTCTCGTCGGCCAGCAGCTCGGCGGCGAGTGCTTCGTCCTCCTCGACTGTCTTCCCCCGCTTGCGCGTGCCGGCGATGGGGCGCAGCGTGACGTTGCCGTCCTCCAGCCGGACGAGGATCTCGGGCGAGGCGCCGACGACGTGGAAATCCTCGAAGTCGAAGTAGAACATGTAGGGCGAGGGGTTGAGGGTGCGCAGGGCGCGGTACAGCGCCAGCGGCGTCGCGGCATAGGGCTTTGACATGCGCTGCGAGAGCACCACCTGCATGATGTCGCCGTCGACGATGTACTGCTTGGCGCGCGCCACGGCCTGCTTGAAGGCTTCCTCGCCGAAGGCGGAGGCGGCGGCCTGCGGCGTGGCGGGTTTTTCCGCCGGGATCGCCACCGGCTCGCGCAGGCGGGCGAGCAGCTCCTTCAGCCGCGCCTGGGCGCGCTTCCAGGCGCCGGGCACGCCGGGCTCGGCGTACACCACCAGGGTCAGCTTGCCGGAGAGGTTGTCGACGACGGCGATCTCCTCGGAGAGCAGCAGTAGGACGTCGGGCGTGCCGAGCTCGTCGGGTTTCTGCACCTTCGCCAGCTTCGGCTCGATGTAGCGCACCGTGTCGTAGCCGAAGCTGCCGACGAGGCCGCCGCAGAAGCGCGGCAGGCCGGCACGCGGCGCCAGCCGGAAGCGCGCCATGAACTCGCCGACGAAGGCGAGCGGATCGCAGTCGTCGCGCCGTTCGGCGATGCGGTTGCCGGTGAGCACCATGACGTTGCGGCCGTAGGCGGCGATGCGCGTCGGCGCCGACAGGCCGATGAAGGAATAGCGGCCGAAGCGCTCGCCGCCCTGCACGGATTCGAGCAGGTAGGTCCAGGCGCGGTCGGCCAGCTTGAGGTAGATCGAAAGGGGGGTGTCGAGGTCGGCGAAGGTTTCCAGGGTCACCGGGATGCGGTTGTAGCCCTGGGCGGCCAGCTGCTTGAATTCGGCTTCGGTCATCATGACTCCACTACTTGGAACTTGAGATACGCGGGCGCAAACATCAGCGCCCGCCGCTTGCGACGATCAGTCAGGCAAGCGACGCCAGGGCCAGGCCTCCCCGCCGATGGCGTATTTCCTCAGGCGTTTCAAGTTCATGGTGAGCACGATGTCTGCTGTCTCAGATTTCCCGGAGGCGGCGGGCCGCTTCTTCGAGGGTGCCCACTATAGCATCGGCGCCGAGATCGCGCACGTCCTCGCCCTCGCTGTAGCCGTAGGGCACGCAGAACACCGGGCAGCCGGCGGCGCGCGCGCCGGCGACGTCGTTGCGCGAATCGCCGACGACCAGCGCCTCGGCGGGGGCGATGCCGAAGCGCTCGCAGAGGTGCAGGAAGGGCAGCGGGTGCGGCTTCTTTTCCGCCAGGGTGTCGCCGCTCACCGTCAGGTCGAGCAGCGCGGCCAGGCCGGTGGCGGCCAGCAGCTGATCGGTGAAGGCGCCGGCCTTGTTGGTGACGCAGGCGGTCTTCAGGCCCGCTTGACGCATCGCCTGCAGCCCCGCCAGCACGCCGGGGTAGATGCGGGTGCGGCGGCCATTGACGGCGGCGTAGTGGCGCTTGAACACCGCCAGCGCCGCACGCGCATCGGGGGCGTCCGATTCACCCGGATAGCCGAGGCAGCGGCCGACGAGGTTGGGAATGCCCTTGCCGACGAAATCGCGGATGGTGTCGACCGGCAAAGCCAGCCGCCCCAGCTCGGCGAGCATGGCGTTGGCCGCGTCGGCGAGGTCGGGAACGGTGTCGAGCAGCGTGCCGTCGAGGTCGATCAGGACCGCTTTGACGGGCATCAGGCCTTCGCCAGTTCCGCGCGCAGGGCGGCGATGATGGTGTCGTAGCGGTTGGGGTCGCCGTCCCTGCCGGCGCCGAAGACGGCCGAGCCGGCGACGAAGGTGTCGACGCCGGCCTGCGCCACCTCGCGGATGTTGGCCGGACCGACGCCGCCGTCGATCTCGAGGCTGACCTTGAGGCCGCGCTCCTCGATCATCCGGCGCACCTGGCGCGCCTTGTCGAGGACGTGGGGGATGAACTTCTGCCCGCCGAAGCCGGGGTTGACGCTCATCAGCAGCACCATGTCGAGCTTGTCGAGGGTCCACTCCAGCACGTCGAGCGGCGTCGCCGGGTTGAACACCAGGCCGGGCTTGCAGCCGGACTCGCGGATCAGGCCGATAGTGCGGTCGATGTGCTCGGAGGCCTCCGGATGAAAGGTGATGTACGTGGCGCCGGCCTTGGCGAAGTCGGGAATGATGCGATCCACCGGCTTGACCATCAGGTGCACGTCGATCGGGGCGGTGACGCCGTGCTTGCGCAGGGCCTCGCAGACCAGCGGGCCGATAGTCAGGTTGGGCACGTAATGGTTGTCCATGACGTCGAAGTGCACGATGTCGGCGCCCGACTTGAGGACGTTGTCCACCTCCTCGCCGAGCCGGGCGAAGTTGGCGGAAAGAATGCTCGGTGCGATGCGGTAGGCCATGGCAATCCCCTGTTTATGGACGGGATTCTAAACGGAATTGGCGAGCGGGCCGGCTAAAAGAAATTATGGCTGCCATAAGCAGGCATGCGCGGCCTCCCCCTATAATGACCGCATGGCGGAGAGCAAGAAATACGAAATAACGGTCACGGCGGATACGCAGTACCTGGCCGACCAGTCGGATCCGCAGGACGGGCGCTACGTCTTCGCCTACAACATCACCCTCCGCAACACCGGCACCATCGCCGCCCAGCTGATCTCCCGCCACTGGATCATCAGGGACGCCGAAGCGCACCTGCAGGAAGTGCGCGGCCTCGGCGTGGTCGGCCACCAGCCGCTGCTCAAGCCGGGAGAGCGCTTCGAGTACACCAGCGGCTGCGTCCTCACCACGCCGGTCGGCACGATGCGCGGCAGCTACCAGATGGCGGCGGAGGACGGCACGCAGTTCGAGGCGCCGATCGCCGAGTTCACCCTGGCGATGCCGCGGGTGCTGCACTAGGGTTTCCCTAGCTGCGGTAGTCGGCGTTGATCCTGACGTAGTCGTAGGAGAAGTCGCAGGTCCACACCGTGGCCTGGGCGCCGCCGCGGGCGAGGTCGATGCGAACGGCGATCTCGGCCTGCTGCATGACGCGCGCGCCCTCGTCTTCGCGGTAGCTCGCCGCCGGGCCGCCGTTTTCCGCCACCAGCACCTCATCGAGCCAGAGTTTCACGCGCGCCACGTCGAGGTCGGCGATGTCGGCGTTGCCGATGGCGGCGAGGATGCGGCCGAGGTTGGGGTCGGAGGCGAAGAAGGCGGTCTTCACCAGCGGCGAGTGGGCGATGGCATAGCCGACGGCCTTGCACTCGGCGGCGTCGCGCCCGCCGCGCACGTCGATGGTCATGAACTTGGTGGCGCCCTCGCCGTCGCGCACGATGGCCTGGGCGAGTTCCGCCGCGACGGCCGTGACGGCCTGCTTCAGCGCGGCATAATCGGCGGAGGCGGCATCCTCAATGGGGCCGTTGCCGGCCTTGCCGGAGGCAATCAGCACGAAGGAATCGTTGGTCGAGGTGTCGCCGTCGACCGTGACGCAGTTGAACGAGGCGTCGGCCGCCTCGCGCACGAGCCGGTCGAGCAGCGGCTGCGCCACCGCCGCGTCGGTGGCGACGAAGCCGAGCATGGTGGCCATGTTCGGACGGATCATGCCGGCGCCCTTGGCGATGCCGGTGACGGTGACCGCCGTGCCGCCGAGGCTGACTTTTCTGGAGGCCGCCTTGGGCACGGTATCGGTGGTCATGATGGCCTCGGCGGCGGCGGCCCAGTTGTCCTCGCGCAAATCGGCCGAGCAGGCGGGCAGCCCGGCCTCGAGGCGCTCGACCGGCAGCGGCTCCATGATGACGCCGGTGGAAAACGGCAGCACCTGCCAGGGCGAACAGCCGAGCAGGCGGGCGACCGACTCGCAGCTGGCGCGCGCCGCACGCAGGCCGGGCTCGCCGGTGCCGGCGTTGGCGATGCCGGTGTTCACGACGAGGGCGCGGATGCCGCCCGCCTTCGACGAGGCCGCCAGGTGCTCGCGGCAGAGCAGCACCGGCGCGGCGCAGAAGCGGTTCTGCGTGAACACGCCGGCGACGGCGGCGCCGGCGTCGAGGCGAATGAGCAGCAGGTCGCGGCGGTTGGCCTTGCGGATGCCGGCCCGGGCGATGCCGAGGGCGACGCCGGGAATGGGCAACAGTTCTTCGGCTTTGGTCGGCGTGAAATTGACGGCCATCGGCGCGCGTCTTCGCTCAGCTCAGCTTGCCGTGGCAATGCTTGTATTTCTTGCCGGAACCGCAGGGGCAGGGGTCGTTGCGGCCGATCTTCTCGCCCTGGCGCACCTGCGGCTGGGCCGGCTTCTCGGCTTCGCCGGCCGCCCCCAGCGCCTCGTCGTAATCGGCGTGGTGGTACTGCACGTTCTCCACCGCCGGCTGCGGCTCGCTCTCCTCGATCTGCTCCTGCGAGCGGATCTCGACGGTCATGAGCAGCTTGGTGACTTCGTTGCGGATCGTCTGCAGCAGCCCCTCGAACAGCTCGAAGGCCTCGCGCTTGTATTCCTGCTTCGGGTTCTTCTGGGCGTAGCCGCGCAAATGGATGCCCTGGCGCAGGTGGTCGAGCGCCGCCAGGTGCTCGCGCCAGTGCGTGTCCAGGCTCTGCAGCATCATGTTGCGCTCGAAGTGGTGGAAGGACTCGGCGCCGACCAGCCCGACCTTGGCGGCGTAGCGCTTGTCGGCTTCCTCCAGGATGCGGCGGACGAGATCCTCGTCCGTGAGGTTCGGCTCGGCCCTGAGCCACTCGCCGAGCGGCAGCGGCAGCTGGTAGTCGGCCGCCAGCGCCGTTTCCGCGCCGGCGATGTCCCACTGCTCCTCGACGCTGTCGGCGGGCACATAGATGCGGAAGGTGTCGTGCAGCACCCCCTGGCGCATCGCCGTGATGGTCTCGGAGATGTCGTCGGTCTCGAGCAGCTCGTTCCTCTGCTGGTAGATGACCTTGCGCTGGTCGTTGGCGACGTCGTCGTATTCGAGCAGCTGCTTGCGGATGTCGAAGTTGCGCTGCTCGACCTTGCGCTGGGCGGACTCCAGCGAGCGCGTCACCAGCGGGTGCTCGATGGCCTCGCCCTCGGGCATCTTCAGCCGCACCATGATGGCGTTGAGGCGCTCGCCGGCGAAGATGCGCAGCAGCGGATCTTCCAGCGACAGGTAGAAGCGGCTGGAGCCCGGGTCGCCCTGGCGGCCGGCGCGGCCGCGCAGCTGGTTGTCGATGCGGCGCGACTCGTGGCGCTCGGAGCCGATGATGTGCAGGCCGCCGGCGGCCACCACCTGCTCGTGCAAGGCCTGCCATTCGCCGCGCAGCTGGGCGATGCGGGCATCCCTGTCGCCTTCCGCCAGCGCGCCCTCGGCGAGGAGGGCATCGACCTGCTTCTCGGCGTTGCCGCCGAGCACGATGTCGGTGCCGCGGCCGGCCATGTTGGTGGCGATGGTGATCATGCCGGGGCGCCCTGCCTGGGCGACGATGAGCGCCTCGCGGGCGTGCTGCTTGGCGTTCAGCACCTGGTGCGGCAGCTTCTCCTGCTCCAGCATGCCGGCGAGCAGCTCGGAGTTCTCGATGGAGGTGGTGCCGACCAGTACCGGCTGGCCGCGCCGGTGGCAGTCGCGGATGTCGGCGATGATGGCGCGAAATTTCTCCGGGGCGGTGCGATAGACCTGGTCCATGCGGTCGTCGCGGACCATCGGCTGGTTGGTCGGGATGACCACCGTCTCCAGATTGTAGATCTGGTGGAATTCGTAGGCTTCGGTGTCGGCAGTGCCGGTCATGCCGGCGAGCTTGCCGTACATGCGGAAATAGTTCTGGAAGGTGATCGAGGCGAGCGTCTGGTTCTCGTGCTGGATCGCTACGCCCTCCTTCGCCTCGACCGCCTGGTGCAGGCCGTCCGACCAGCGCCGGCCCGGCATCAGGCGGCCGGTAAACTCATCGACGATGACGATCTCGCCGTTCTGCGAAACGTAATGCTGGTCGCGGTGGAACAGGCTGTGTGCGCGCAAGGCGGCGTAGAGGTGGTGCATCAGCAGGATGTTGCCCGGCTCGTAGAGGCTGCTGTCCTCGGCAAGCATACCCATGCGGGCGAGGATTTCCTCGGCGTGCTCGTGCCCGGCCTCGGAGAGGAGCACCGTGTGCGCCTTCTCGTCGACCCAGTAGTCGCCCTCGCCCTTTTCCTCCTGCTGCCGGGTGAGCAGCGGCGCCACCTGGTTCATGCGCACGTAAAGATCGGTGTGGTCCTCGGCCTGGCCGGAGATGATCAGCGGCGTGCGCGCCTCGTCGATGAGGATCGAGTCAACCTCGTCGACGATGGCGTAGCCGAGCTTGTTCTGCACCCGGTCCCTGGCCGCATAGACCATGTTGTCGCGCAGGTAGTCGAAGCCGAACTCGTTGTTGGTGCCGTAGGTGATGTCGGCGGCGTAGGCGGCCTGCTTCTCCTCGTGCGCCATCTGCGAGAGATTGACGCCGACGCTCATGCCGAGGAAGCGGTAGAGCTTGCCCATCCATTCGGCGTCGCGGCTGGCGAGGTAGTCGTTCACCGTGATGACATGCACGCCCTTGCCGGAGAGGGCGTTGAGATAGGCCGGCAGGGTGGCGACCAGGGTCTTGCCCTCGCCGGTGCGCATCTCGGCAATCCTGCCGTCGTGCAGCACCATGCCGCCGACCAGCTGCACGTCGAAATGGCGCATGCCGAGGACACGCTTGCCGGCCTCGCGCACCACGGCAAAGGCTTCCGGGAGCAAGTCATCGAGGGCCGACCCCGCCGCCAGCTTCTGGCGCAGTTCGTCGGTCTTGCCGCTCAGCTGTGCGTCGGAGAGGGCGCTGATCGCCGGTTCAAGCGCGTTGATCCTGCTGACGGTCTTGGAGTACTCGCGGATCAGCCGGTCGTTGCGGCTGCCGAATATTTTCTTGAGAAGGCCGGAAATCATGCTGAAGCGCGAAAGGGGGCGGGGAAAGCGCGAATTTTACCATGCCGCTCCCGGACGTCTGCGGCATGACGCAGGCAGCGGGCCAAACGCCGCACTCCCTTCCGCGGGAAGGGGATGGGGAAGGCCCTTATTTGCGCCGGGCGAGCGTCTGCTTCTGCTGCCGGGCGTTCTGGAGGAAGCGGCCGGGGTTCTGCGGGGCGCCCTTGAAGCGCACTTCGAAATGCAGGTGCGGACCGGTGGAGCGCCCGGTCGAGCCCACTTCGGCAATCTTCTGGCCGCGCCTGACCAGGACGCCCTCCTTGACCAGGATCCGGGAGGCGTGCGCGTAGCGGGTGACCAGGTCGTTGCCGTGGTCGATCTCGACCAGGTTGCCGTAGGCCGGATGGCGTTCGGCTGCGATGACGATGCCCGCCGCGGCCGCGACGATCGGGGTGCCCGAGTCGGCGATGAAATCGATGCCTTCGTGCATGGCCTGCGCCCCGGTAATCGGGTCGATGCGCCAGCCGAAGCCGGAGGCGTTCCAATGCGCCTCGACCGGCAGGGCGGTCGGAAGCTGGTTTTTCCTCACCCGCTCGTCGATCATCTCGGACTCGATCAGGCCCAGGTAATCGCCCTTCGACTCCAGCTGGCGCGAGAACTGGTCGATCTGCAGCTGCAGGTCGTGCGGCGTCAGTGCCCTGGACGGGGAGATCAGGGGGCCGCCCTGGCCGGACTTGTCGATGGGCTGGGCTTCCGGCGTCCTGATGCCGGAAAGCTGGCCCAGACGCTCGCCGAGGGTGTCGAGGTGCATCAGCCGGGCCTGCAACTGGCCCAGCCGCACCGCCATGGCATTCAGGTTTTCCCGCATGAAATCCTGCGTCACCCGGGTTTCCTGGTCGCGCACGCTGACCAGCAGGCTTTGCAGGAAGGGCAACCGCACCTCGGCGGCATGGCGCACCGTCACATAGGAAAACAGCGACGAAACCGCCAGTACCGTCAGCGCGAAACCGAAAACGGCCAGCACCAGGTGCCTGGCGGTGATGGTGATGGTCCTGGCTGTTGCCAGGCGGTCGGAGACGAGAATAATATGCACGCCGTCCCTCCAAAAATATCTCAAATGGCAGCGCGTTCTCTAGACGCTTACCTGAATTCCGCCGGCGGTCTGGCGCGCTTGTCCGCGCATGCCGGGCGGCTGGTCAAACTGCAGCGCGTTTTCGAGGAAATCGCGCCTTCATTTCTGGCCGCGTCGAGCCGCGTGGCCAATTTCAAGCTGGGGAAGGTTGTTATCCACGCCGATTCCGGCGCGGTCGCCGCCAAGCTGAGGCAGCTGCTGCCAAGCCTGATCGACGAATTCTGTTTGAAGGGTGCAGAGGTTACCGAAATACAGGTCAAAGTGCAACCAACCCATGTTGCGGCGCAGCATAAAAAGCCAGGGCAGGCGCCGGCTGTCGGCGCCTCCGCAAAAGCGGGTCTGGATCGCCTGGCGGCCGGATTGCCGGCGGATTCGCCGCTGAGGGAGGCGCTCGGCCGGCTGGTGAAGCGCAGCCGCTGAGGGAGGCCTACAGGACAATCACCCGCTCGAGGAACATCAGGGCCAGGACGACCAGGGCGAAAATGGCGGCGTACTTGGCGACCTGCCAGGACAGGCGCAGATAGCGGCGATCACGGGTCAGCAGGAAAGTGAAGATGCCGGCACCGATGGTGATGGCCACCAGGACGCCGACAATCCTCAGGAGCAGCATGGCGCCTACGCCGGCTGGGCGAACAGCCGGGCAACCGACGCCGGGGCTTCCTCGATGCGCTCGAAGCTCACCATCTCCCAGGCCGTGCTGTCGGCCAGCAGGGCGCGCAGCAGCTTGTTGTTGAGGGCATGGCCGGACTTGTGGGCGGAAAAGGCGCCCAGCAGCGGATGGCCGAGCAGGTACAGGTCACCCACCGCATCCAGGACCTTGTGCTTGACGAACTCGTCGCCATAGCGCAGCCCGTCGGCATTCAGGACGCGGTACTCGTCCATGACAATGGCGTTGTCGAGGCTGCCGCCCAGGGCCAGGCCCTGCGAACGCATCGCCTCGACATCCTGCATGAAGCCGAAGGTGCGGGCACGCGCCACCTCGCGCACGTAGGACTGTTCGGCGAAATCCACCGTCACGCTCGGCCTGGACTTTTCGAAGACCGGATGGCTGAAAACGATGGAGAAGGTCAGGCGGAAGCCGTCATAGGGTATCAATTCGGCCCACTTGTCGCCCTCCTCGACCCGGACCCGCTTTTTCACGCGGAGGAATTTCTTGGCGGCATGCTGCTCCTCGATGCCGGCCGACTGGATGAGGAAGACGAAGGGCGCCGCGCTGCCGTCCATGATGGGGATCTCGCCGGCATCGACATCCACCCAGGCGTTGTCGATGCCGAGGCCGGCCAGGGCCGACATCAGGTGCTCCACGGTGGCGATCATGACGCCGTTGCGCTCGAGGCAGGAGGCCAGGCGCGTGTCGCCGACGGCGAAGGGGTCGGCGCGCAGCTCCACCGGCGGGTCGAGGTCGACGCGGCGGAAGACGATGCCGGTGTCGGGCGCTGCCGGGCGCAAGGTCATGGTGACCTTGACCCCGGAATGGAGCCCGACGCCGGTGGCGCGAATCAGCGATTTCAGCGTGCGCTGTTGCAGCATGGCGTTAACGCTATGACAAAGAGGCGAATTTTACCATAGCAGGAGGCGCCTGCCGCGACCTTGTGGATACGCTGTCGCATCAGTCGGCCTGCTTTCTGAGGAAAGCCGGTATGTCGAGCTTGTCCACGCCGCTGGCGGCCATCGCCTCGACGGTGGCATGGCGGCGCCCGCTGCGGATCACCGCCGGCACCTCCAGTTCGCCGTAGTTGATGGTCTCGACGATCGCCGCGTTGTCGGTGCCGGTCTTCTGCGACACCATCTCGATGCGCGGCCTGAGCTGCTGCGCCCGCTCGGCGGCGCCGAGGCCGGTGGCGACCACCGTGACGCGCAGGTTGTCCTCCATGGCGTCGTCGAACACCGTGCCGAAGATGATGTGGGCATCCTCGGCGGCGTAGGCGCGGATGGTGTTCATCACCTCGCGCACTTCCTTCATGCCGAGCGCGCTGTTGGCGGAGATGTTGACCAGCACGCCGCGCGCGCCCGACAGCTCGATGCCCTCGAGCAGCGGGCTGGCCACGGCCTGCTCGGCGGCGAGCCGCGCGCGGTCCATGCCGGCTGCCGCCGCGGAACCCATCATGGCCTTGCCCATCTCGCCCATCACCGTGCGCACGTCCTCGAAGTCGACGTTCACCAGGCCCGGCACGTTGATGATCTCGGCAATGCCGCCGACGGCATTGCGCAGCACGTTGTCCGCCGTCTTGAAGGCGGCGATCATGCTGATGTCCTCGCCCAGCACCTCGGTCAGGCGCTCGTTGAGGATGACGATGAGGGAGTCGACATGGCGCGACAGCTCGGCCAGGCCTTCCTCGGCCACCTTCATGCGCTTGGCGTTCTCGAACTCGAAGGGCTTGGTCACCACCGCGACGGTGAGGATGCCCAGTTCGCGCGCCACCTCGGCGACGATCGGCGCGGCGCCGGTGCCGGTGCCGCCGCCCATGCCGGCGGTGATGAACGCCATGTGGGCGCCGCGCAGGGCGTCGGCAATGCGCTCGCGCTCGAGCTCGGCCAGGGCGCGGGCCTTTTCCGGCTTGCCGCCGGCGCCCAGTCCCGGGCCGAACTGCAGCTTCTGGTGCGCGTCGCTGCGGTTGAGCGACTGGGCATCGGTGTTGGCGCAGATGAACTCCACGCCCTGCACGCCCTCGCGGATCATGTGGTCGACGGCATTGCCGCCGGCGCCGCCGACGCCCACCACCTTGATGACCGTACCGTTCGGTTCCTTGTCGATGATTTCAAACATGCTCGCCTCCTTGTAAAAGACAACTACAGAACACAACACTCAATACCCCAGACCCAGAATCGGGCACTAGAAATTCTTCTCGAACCACGACTTCATGTTTCCCAGCACCTGCTTGAAGGTGCGCGTCCGGTGCGCCTGGATGCCGCGCTTCTTCTGCGCCATGCCCTCCAGCAGCAGGCCCATGGCGGTGGCGTAGCGCGGGTGCTGCACCACCTCGGACAGGCTGCCGGCGTACTTCGGCATGCCCAGCCGCACCGGCATGTGGAAGATCTCCTCGCCCAGTTCGACCATGCCGCGCATCACGGAACTGCCGCCGCTGAGGACGATGCCCGAGGAGAGCAGGTCCTGGTAGCCGCTGCGCTTGAGCTCGGACTGGATCAGCTCGAAGAGCTCGGTGACGCGCGGCTCGATGACGTCGGCCAGGGCCAGCCGCGAGAGCGGGCGCGGCCCGCGCTCGCCGATGCCGGGCACTTCGAACACCTCGCCGGGATCGGCCAGCTGCTGCAGGGCGACCCCATGGCGGATCTTGATGTCCTCGGCCTCCGACGTCGGCGTGCGCAGGTAGTGGGCGATGTCGCTGGTGATCTGGTCGCCGGCCACCGGAATCACCGCCGTGTGGCGGATGGCCCCCTGGGTGAACACCGCGATGTCGGTGGTGCCGCCGCCGATGTCGACCAGGCAGACGCCCAGGTCCTTCTCGTCCTCGGTCAGCACGGCGTAACTGGAGGCGAGCGGCTGCAGCACCAGGTCGACCACTTCGAGGCCGCAGCGGCGCACGCACTTGACGATGTTCTGCGCCGCCGACACGGCGCCGGTGACGATGTGCGTCCTGACCTCGAGGCGCACGCCGCTCATGCCGATCGGCTCGCGCACGCCGTCCTGGCCGTCGACGATGAATTCCTGCGTCAGGATGTGCAGGATCTGCTGGTCGGAGGGGATCGGCATGGCGCGCGCCGTCTCGATGACGCGATCGACGTCCATCGGCGAGACCTCCTTGTCCTTGATCGCCACCATGCCGTTCGAGTTGAAGCTCCTGATGTGGCTGCCGGCGATGCCGGTATAGACTTCCTTCACCTTGCAGTCGGCCATCAGCTCGACTTCCTGGATGACGCGCGAGATGGCATTCACCGTGGCTTCGATGTTGACCACCACGCCCTTCTTCAGGCCGCGCGACTCCTGGTGCGTGCCGAGGCCGAGGATCTCCAGCCGCCCCTC
>CAJPFL010000160.1 GCA_905339315.1 Rhodocyclaceae bacterium | reverse complement strand
CGCGCCGGAATTCTCCGAGAAGTCGCTGTTTGCCGGCTTCATCGGCCACCTCCTCGACGCCGGCATCCTGCGCGAGGATGAGGCGGGATTGCTGGAGTTCGACGAGCGCATCACCGTGCCTGCCGCGCAGGCCGAACTGGTACTTTCCGCCGAAGTGCGCCAGACCATCCTGCGCATGGCCGGCGAGACCGTTCAGGAGGAACCATGAAATCGCACACGCCCACCCCCGTGCGCTCGCCCTGCATCAAGGTCTGCGAGATGGACGATGCCGTCGGCCTGTGCAAGGGCTGCATGCGAACCCAGGACGAACGCGACTGGTGGGTGGCCTACAGTGACGCCCAGCAGCGGGAAGTGCTGCTGCGCTGCGAACAGCGGCGCGAGGCGCTGCGGGAAGGCCGCGGCGATCTGGCGCCGAGCATGGGCCCGGTCGAGCCGAAACAGAAGGACTAGGAGGCGGCAAATGGCCGAACGCGACATCCAGGCAATCCTCGACGAAAGCATTGAGGCGCACGGTGGCGAGGATTTCTGGCGCGGCCTGAGCGGACTCGATATCCAGCTCTCCGCCTCCGGTTTCCTCTTCGCCGCCAAGGGCCGCCCGGTGCTGCGCCACGCCCGCATGTGGGCCTCGGCGACGGAGCCGCGCTTTACCTTCCACGATTACCCGCGGCCGGGCTGGCGTGGCGAATGGATCGGCGATGCAGAGGTGCGCATCGTCGACGCCGATGGAAAAATCGCTTCCAGGCGCGCGCGGCCGCGCGCGGCCTTCCGCGGCCTGCGGCGGCAGTTTCGCTGGGACGAGCTGGATTTTCTCTACTTCGGCGGCTACGCCACCTGGAACTACCTGGTGACGCCGTTCATTTTCCTGCGGCCCGGCTTCGAATTCGAACTGTTGCCGCAGGTCGACAGTCCGCAAGGGATGGTCGCGCGTCTCGCCGTGACCTTTCCGCCCGACATCCCGACCCACAGTCGCCGGCAGGTGTTTTATTTCGACGAGGAAGGATTGCTGATGCGCCTGGACTACACCGCCGAGGTGGTCGGCGGCTGGGCGCGCGCGGCGCACCTCTGCGAGGGCTACCGCGAGTTCGGAGGACCCGGTGGCACGCTCAGGGCGCCGACCCGCCGCCGCGTCAGGCCGCTGTTCATCGGCGACAAGCCGATGCCGTTCCCGAACCTGGTGGTGCTGGATATCGACGACATTTCACCGCAGCGTGCTTCCGCCTGAACGGGTCTGTTGCCAGGCATGTGATACGGGTTACACTGCGATGCCGTCGGTATTGCAGGGGCCGGAGGCCATTTCATACCCAAGGAGGAGTCATGATTCGCACAGTGCTTAAGATGCTTGCCGTGTTCCTGGCGCTTTCGTTCTCGAACGCTGTCTTGTCGACCTCGGCCCTGGCGGCAAAGCCGCAGGGGTGCAAGGAGGGAACGACAAAAATTCCGGGAGATGGCAGTCGCTGCAAATGCTCTGGCGGCGGATGGGATTGCAAGAAGATCAGGTAAACCGTCTCGAAAGGAGAGGACGGCTGCGCCGCCTCTCCTCCTCCGTACTACTTCTCGACCTTTCCCCACGAATCCTTCAGCGTCACTGTCCGGTTGAACACCGGCGCGCCCGTCTTCGAATCGACGCGATCGGCGACGAAATAGCCGTGGCGCTCGAACTGGAAGCGCGCTTCCGGCCGGGCTTCCTTCAGGGCAGGTTCCAGGCAGGCGGTGATGAGCGTCTTCGAATCCGGGTTGAGGTCTTCCAGGTAGTCGCGGCCGCCGGCGCCGGGGTTCGGCGCCTTGAACAGGCGGTCGTAGAGCCGCACCTCGGCCCTGTAGGCGTGCTTCGCGCTGACCCAGTGGATATTTCCCTTCACCTTGTAGGCATCCGCCCCGGGTGTGCCGCTCTTCGAGTCGGGGAAGTATTCGCAATGCACGGCGGTGACATGGCCGGCAGGGTCCTTCTCGCAGCCGGTGCATTTCACGACGAAGCCGTAGCGCAGCCGCACCGAATTGCCGGGGAACAGGCGGAAGTAGCCCTTCGGCGGGATCTCGGCGAAGTCCTCGCGCTCGATCCACAACTCGCGCGAGAAGGGCACGGCGCGCTTGCCCAGTTCCGGCTGCTGCGGGTGGTTGGGGGCGAGGCACTCCTCTTCCTGCCCCTCGGGATAGTTGTCGATGACCAGCTTCAGGGGGTCGAGCACGGCGATGCGGCGCTCGGCGCGCGCGTTGAGGTCGTCGCGCATGCACTCTTCCAGCACGCCGTAGTCGATCCATGAGTCGGCCTTGGAAACACCGATGCGCTCGGCGAAGGCGCGGAAGCCCTCGGGCGTATAGCCGCGCCGGCGCGCGCCGACCAGTGTCGGCAGACGCGGGTCGTCCCAGCCGTCGACGTGCCGCTCCTGCACCAGCTGGATGAGTTTCCGTTTCGAGAGCACGACGTAGCTCAGGTTGAGGCGGGCGAACTCGATCTGCTGCGGCAGCGGGCGCGCCAGCAGGCCGTCCTCGGCCAGGCGCTCGAGCAGCCAGTCGTAGAACGGGCGCTGGTCCTCGAACTCGAGGGTGCAGATCGAGTGGGTGATGCGCTCCAGCGCGTCCTCGATCGGATGGGCGAAGGTGTACATCGGGTACACGTTCCACTTGTCGCCGGCGCGGTGATGCGTGGCGTGCTTGATGCGGTAGAGGGCCGGGTCGCGCAGGTTGATGTTGGGCGAGGCCATGTCGATCTTCGCCCGCAGCACGTGGGCGCCGTCGGCGAACTCGCCGGCTTCCATGCGGCGGAAGAGGTCGAGGTTTTCGTCGACGCTGCGGCCGCGGCAGGGGCTGTCCTTTCCCGGCTCGGTGAGCGTGCCGCGGTTCGCGCGCATCTCCTCGGCGCTCTGCGAATCGACGTAGGCGTGGCCGCTCCGGATCAGGGATTGCGCCGCCTCGTACATGAAGTCGAAATAGTCGGAGGCGAAGTATTCGTCCCTGCCCCAGTCGAAGCCGAGCCAGCGCACGGCGTCGACGATGGCATCGACGTATTCCTGCTCCTCCTTCTCCGGATTGGTGTCGTCGAAGCGCAGGTGGCAGGCGCCGCCGTAGTCGCGCGCCAGGCCGAAGTTGAGGCAGATCGACTTGGCGTGGCCGATGTGCAGGTAGCCGTTGGGCTCGGGCGGAAAGCGCGTGCGGATCTTCGCCGGGTCGGCGGGTGCGCCGGCGTGGGCGGCTGCCGGGCCGGGTTTCCCGCCCCAGGTGACGCCGGCGTGCCTGCCTGCGGCGAGGTCGGCCTCGATGATGTGGCGAATGAAATTCGAGACGGGCGCCGCGGCCGGCGCGTTGTTGTCGTTGCTCATGATGCCGCTATTTTAGCGTGCGGCGGGGCGCACCCCAAGAGTACTTCTTCAGAGCGGCTTCCGCCGCTCTTCAGGGCGCAGCGCGGCGTAGACGGCGATGGCGGAGAGCATCACGAAGGCGATCAGCGACAGTTCGGGCAGGGACAGGCCGAGGAAGGTCCAGTCCACCTTGGTGCAGTCGCCGTTGGCCTCGAACATCGCCGGCCACCACTTTGCCAGGGGCAGGCCGTTGAGGAAGCGCTCCTCCGGGCTGATGCCGCATTCCGCCGCCTGCGGATGGTAGGTGAGATACACCTGCCAGGCGGCAATCGCCGCCCCGATCGTCGCCCACAGGTCGAGCAGGGCGAGGTACAGCCAGCGCCCCGCGCCCTGCGGGCGATGGGCCGCGGCAACCAGGGCCGTGATGCCGAACAGGATGAAGGCGATGCGCTGCATGACGCACAGCGGGCAGGGCAGCAGGCCGATCGCGGCCTGCAGGTAATACACGGAGAAGGCGACCAGGGCCAGGCAGCCTAGGCCGGTGGCGAAATGGATGTGATGTGCTTTCATGGGCCGCTATTATGACCGAAGGAAATCCCTGCGGGATGACCTGCGGCCGGTTCCCGCTTCAATTTCGGCAGAAAGGCAGGGTCAGCGCCTGGAGGATTTCGCCTGTGTCGGGGTCCTCGATGAAGGCGGCCATGCCGGCGTTGCTGAATTCGATGTCCTTGCGCGCGAGATCGCGGGAAAGGGCCATCCGCCCATCGGCATCGGCTGCGATCGGGCCGCTCCAGTCGCGCACGACGTAGCCGTGCAGCAGCCGGGCGCCGGCGTTCTCGCCGCTGCGGACGTCGCTCGCAAGCCCGTTTTCGTAGATGGCGAGATAGGCCGCGGCGCGGCCCTTGCGCGGCGCCGCCTGTCCTTCGAGCCGGATCGACCAAACGTCGGCCTGCTTGCGTGCGGCGTTCAGCACGATCCTGGCCTGGGCCGGCTTCGCCGCGATGCGTGCGAGTGCCTGGCCGAAGGCGGTGTCGTCGCGCCAGCCGCGGAAGTCGCGGCCGTCGAGCAGCACCTGTGGCGTGTAGACGACGCGGCCGCCGCCGCGCCGCACGACCTCGCGCTGCCGCGCGGCGAATCGCGCATCGGCGTAACGGTCGCGCCAGCCGATGTAGTCCCAGTAGTCCACGTGCAGCGCCAGCGGAACCGCCCTGCCCGGCGGCAGGCCGGCAAGCCAGCGATCGGCGGGCGGGCAGCTGCTGCAGCCCTCCGAGGTGTACAGCTCGATCAGGGGCGTCAGGGTCGGGCCGGAGTTGGCCGTGCAGGAGGACGCAACGGCTGGCGTCGGGAGGGAGAGGGCAAGGCAGGCGATCAGCAGGGAGCCGTGTTTGCCCATGGGCGGCTTCAGCGCCCGCCGAAGCGCCGGGCGACGAGGGCGTCGAGCGAGAGCGGGCCCGCCCCGCGGGCGACGAGGAACAGCAGCACGGCAGCCCATACCCCGTGCATCGGATAGGCGTCGGGGTAGACGAAGACCTGGATCGTCGCCGTCATGGCGAGCAGGGCGAGGGCGGAGAAGCGCGTCGCCAGGCCGAGCAGGATCAGCGCAGGGAAGACGTGCTCGGCCCACGCCGCCATGATGGCCGCCAGCTCGGGCGGCAGCAGCGGCAGGCGGTACTCGTCGCGGAACAGGTCGACGACGGCGTCGGCGAGGCGCGGCATGCCGAACTGGAATTCGCCCGAGACGATGTCGAGGGCGAAGCCCTGGATCTTGGTCTGTCCGGATTTCCAGAAGATGGCGGCGACGGAAAAGCGGCCCAGCAGTGCGATCCACGCATCGGGCACGCGATTGCAGAGGGCGACTGCCTGGCGCACCAGGTCGACGGCGACGGTGCTCATGAAATCCTCCCTGACGGTGTCGCTTCGATGATGGTGCCGCTGCGCAGCAGCAGGCCCAGGGTGGCTGGAAGGTCGAACGGTGCGGCTGTCTGCGCGGCTTCGCCGAGGGCGGCGCCCCGCAGCAGGCTCTCGACGAATTCCGCCGCGCCAGGTTCGATGCGCAGGATGTCCACGTCGAGCCCGTCGCGCACGACCAGTGCCGCTTCGGCATCGGCGAAATCGGTTGCGCCGAGCGCCGCGGAAACGTCTTCCGCCTGGTGCGCCGCCCACAGCGACACCACCGGATGCGCCGAGCGCAGCAGGCGCAGAGAGGGGTGCAGCGCCAGGCGCAGCGCGGGCAGCGCGGCCTCGTCGGCCAGCCGTGCGGCCATCTCGGCCAGGGGCAGCGGCTTGGCGTCGGCGGCGTGCCAGGCCTCGACGCGCAGCCATTCGAGCCGGGCGACGTCGGCGAGATACGGCAGGCCGGCGGCGGGCGGAAAATTTTCCACGAAGTCGGCGAAGCCGTCTCCGTACCAGGCCAGCACCGGAGAGCGCGGCGGGTTGGCGCGGGCGAATTCGGCGGCCAAGGCGCGGAAGAATTCTTCGCCCACCAGTGCCTGCACCACCGGGAAGCTGTCGGCCAGCGCGTCGACCAGCGACACGACGACGTTGTTTCGATAGACGGCGAAGCGCTTCGCCGGGTCGGAGCCGTTCCAGGTTTTCAGTCCGGCCGGGCAGGGCGCGTCCGGCTGCAGCAGGGCGCGGGCGAAAGCAGCGCTCATGCGGCGGCCTCGAGTTTCGCGTGGCGCGCCATGACAATTTCGGCCTGGCGCGCTTCTGCGGCGAGCACGGGGAATTCCGGAATGTCGTTGTCGCGCTCGATCAGGGTCGGCTGCGGGCCGGTCAGCGAGATGGCGTAGGCGTAGAGATCCCAGACTTCCCGCGCCACGGGCGCGTCGTGGCTGTCGATCAGCATCGGCGCGCCGGCCGCGTCGACCTCGCGGGCATGGCCGGCGAGGTGGATCTCGCCCACCGCCGCCAGCGGCAGGGCGCGCAGGTAGGCGCGCGCGTCGCGATGGTGGTTGATGCAGGAAACGTAGAGGTTGTTGACGTCGAGCAGCAGGCCGCAGCCGGTGCGTCCGACGACTTCCGAGATGAAATCCGTTTCGGCCATCGTCGAGGCCTCGAACTCGACGTAGGTGGCCGGGTTCTCCAGCAGCATGCTGCGGCCGAGGCGCTCCTGCACCCGGTCGATATGGGCGCAGACGCGGGCCAGCGTGCCGGCGTTGTAGGGCGCCGGCAGCAGGTCGTTGAAGAAGGCGCCGCCGTGGCTGGACCAGGCCAGGTGTTCGGAAAAAGATTCGGGCCGGTAGCGCGCCAGCAGCACCGCGAGGCGGTCGAGATGGGCCTCGTCGAGCGGGCCGTCGCCACCGATCGACAGGCCGACGCCGTGGATCGAGAGCGGGGTGTCGGCGCGGATGCGCTCCAGGTAATGGTGGAAGGGGCCGCCGGCCACCATGTAATTCTCGGCATGCACTTCGAAGAAGCCGATGGCAGGCCGCGTATCGAGGATGTACTGGTAATGCTCGGGCTTCAGGCCGATGCCGCCGCGCGCCGGCAATGCGGCCGGCGCGGCGCCTCCCCTGAAAAGGCGATGGGGGTTCGCGTTCGTCATGGGAGGCGCTCCGGGCTGGTGAAGACGATCAGGCTTTCTTTTCCTTGAACTCCTTGAGCTGGCCATGGCCGGTCGGCGAGGTCGGCGAGGCGGTCTTCTCGCACGTGCCCTTCGGCACCATCGACCAGGCGTTGCCCTGGTAGTCGATCTTCGAGGTGCCGGCGCAGGACGTGCCGGCGCCGGCCTTGCAGTCGTTCTTGCCCTTCATGGCGACGCCGTAGCACTTTTCCTTGTCGGCCATCTTGTCCTGCGCCGCAACCGGGGTGGCGGCGAGGGTCAGGGCGGTGCCGAAGGCGAGGGCGAGGGATGCGGCGGTGATGGTTTTGTTCATGTCGGTCTCCTGTTGAAATTCGGGGTGCAGGGCCGGCCGGAATGGCCGGCCCTTGACGAAAGAGACCGGGCGGCAGTCGAAATCCTTACAGCTTAAAATATTTAAAAGTCAGTCCCGGCGGGACGGCGATTCAGCCGCGCCAGCGCACGCGCTGGCGCACCAGCGCGTCCACCTGGCCGAGCGAGTCGGGCGAGTCGGTGATGACGGCGTAGTAGCCCTGTCCGCCGGGCCGCGCCAGCGCGTTCCAGCCGCCCACCGTCGCCTGCTCGCTTTGCGCCTGCATGCGTTTGCCGGGGATGAGGATGAGCGTGGCGAGCTGGCCCTGCTCGGTCTCGAAGACGATGTGCCAGCCGGTGCCTTCCGGCACCGGGCAGAGCTTCATGAAGCGCACCTTGCCGAGCGAGGCCTGCATCTCGCCGCCGAAGGTATGCATGACGCGGCGGAACAGCTCGGGGTCGGCCAGGCGAGCGCTGGTGAAGGATTCCGGTTCGTGCATGACGTGCTCGATGGCCAGCCGCGCGTAGTCCTGCGAACCGGCGTCCTTCCACTGCAGGATGCCGAAGGCAAAAGTCAGCACCACCGAGGCGGCGAGCATGCCCAGTCGCGGCGAGAAGCGGGTCCCCGCCTTGCGGCGCAGGACGATGCGCTCGGCCAGGCCCTCGGGCACCGGCACGGCGAAGGCGGCGGCCAGCCGTGCCTCGTTCTCGTTGATCTCGGCGGCGAAGCCGCGGCAGGCGGCGCAGTCGGACTGGTGCGCCACAGCCTCTGCGGAGAGGCGGCGCGGGTCGGCGAGTTTCTCGCGGCGGAATTCAATGCAGTTCATTTCACTACCCTCGCTTTCGCGGGATCGGACAGATGCGCGCGCAGCGCCTGCCGCGCGCGGGTGAGGCGGGTCATGACGGCGCCCTCGGTGGTGCCGAGCATCTCGGCGATTTCCCTGCATTCATAGCCGCCCAGCACCTGCAGCACCAGCGGCTCGCGATAGGCCTCCGGCAGCGCCTCGACCAGCTGCTCCAGTTCCAGGTGGGCGCCGGCCTGGACGGCGGAGGGCAGGTCGAGGTCCTGGGGGTCATCGTCCGTGTACTCGAGGCGCTTGCGCTCGTAGAGGCGGGCGTGCTCGTTCCTGAGTATCGTGATCAGCCAGGGCTTGGCCGCGGCGAGGTCCTCCAGGCTGTCCCAGTTCTTCCAGGCGCGGGCGAAGGTCTCCTGCACCAGCTCCTCGGCGACGAAGCGGTCGCGGCAGAGCCAATAGGCGTAGCGGTAGAGGTCGGCGCTATAGGCACGCGCGGCCTGGTCGAACTGGCGCTGGCTGAACAGGGACATGGCAATGGCCTCCGCCGGATAAGACCGGCGCAGGCGGCGAAAGCTTACACCGTACGTCGCGATGCGATGGCCGGACGCGGTACAATCGCATTCAAAATCCATGACAAACATGAACTTGGGATCATTCCTCGCCGTCGGCGGCGGCGCCGCGCTGGGCGCCTGGGCGCGCTGGGGCCTCGGCGTGGCCCTCAACCCGCTGTTTCCGACGGTGCCGCTCGGCACGCTCGCGGCCAACCTCATCGGCGGCTATCTCGTCGGCTTCGCCGTGGCATTGTTCCACCATCACGCCGGACTGTCGCCCGAACTGAAGCTGTTCCTCATCACCGGCTTCCTCGGCGGACTGACGACCTTCTCGACCTTCTCCGCCGAGGTGGTGGCCCTGATCGAGCGAGCGCAATATGGCTGGGCGCTTACGGCGGCGGGCGGGCACCTCTTCGGTTCTCTGCTCATGACCGGTCTCGGCATACTGACCTTCACCCTGCTCGCCAAATGAAGTTCGATCCGGCAGCACGCCTGGCCGCGCGGCCGGCGATCGCCTATGACGACGAGCTGCCGGTCAGCGCGAAGCGCGGCGAGATCGCCGAGGCCATTCAAAAAAACCAGGTGGTGATCGTCTGCGGCGAGACCGGCTCGGGCAAGACGACGCAGCTGCCGAAGATCTGCCTGGAACTCGGTCGCGGCGCCCACGGATTGATCGGCCACACCCAGCCGCGCCGCATCGCCGCCCGCGCCACGGCGACGCGCATCGCCCAGGAACTGAAGAGCGAGCTCGGCCGCGCCGTCGGCTTCAAGATCCGCTTCACCGACCGCGTCAGCCCCGACAGCTACATCAAGCTGATGACCGACGGCATCCTGCTCGCCGAGACGCAGGG
>CAJPFL010000159.1 GCA_905339315.1 Rhodocyclaceae bacterium | reverse complement strand
CCGACGTGGAGAACCACCTCACCACGGAAAAGCTCAAGGCCATGATGGGCGGCAAGACGCTGTTCATGCACCACGGCTACGCAGTGCTCTACCTCGGCGGCCAGTGGGTGAAGGCGGCGCCGGCCTTCAACATCGAGATGTGCGAGAAGTTCCATGTGCACCCGACCGAGTTCGACGGCACGGACAACGCCATCTTCCAGGAATACGACATGAAGAACCGCCGCCACATGGAATACGTGCGCGACCACGGCTGCTGGTCGGACTTCCCCTTCGAGAAGGTGATGGCGGACTTCCGCGCCTTCTATCCGGCGGAGGCGTACAAGAGTTTCGATCCGGGCGAGCTGTTCGAGGACGGAGTGAGGATTCCATGACCGCAGGCAAGCTGTTTTCGTCCTTCAAGCTGGGCGCGCTGACGCTGCCCAACCGCATCGCCATGGCGCCGATGACGCGCTGCCGCGCCACCAACCCGGCCATCGCGCCGACGCCGATGATGGTCGAGTACTACGGCCTGCGCGCCGACGCCGGCCTGATCATTTCCGAAGGCATCCCGGTCTCGCCGCAGGCGCGCGGCTACGCCTTCACGCCGGGCCTGTATTCCGCCGAGCAGGTGGCCGGCTGGCACGCGGTGACCCACGAGGTGCACAAGCAGGGCGGCCGCATCTTCGCCCAGCTCTGGCATTGCGGCCGCATCAGCCACGGCAGCCTGCGCGAGGACCACGCGCCGCCGGTGGGGCCGAGCGCGATCGCCGCCAACGGCAAGTCGATGGCGCTCGACCGCGCCACGGGCGCAGCGGCGCTGACGCAATGCGAGGCGCCGCGCGCGCTGTCGACGGCGGAAGTGAAGGGCGTCGTCGCCGATTTCGTGCAGGCGGCGAGGAACGCCATCGCCGCCGGCTTCGACGGCGTCGAGGTCCACGGCGCCAACGGCTACCTGCTCGACCAGTTCCGCTGTCCCTTCCTCAACGACCGCCAGGACGAATACGGCGGCTCGCTGGAAAACCGCTGCCGCCTGCACCTGGAGATCGCGCGCGAGGTGGCTGCCGCCATCGGCGCCGAACGCACCGGCATCCGTCTCTCGCCGCATGGCCAGGCCAACGACATGCGGCCCGACCCCGAGCCGATGGCGACCTACGGCTACCTCGCGGAAGAACTGCAGAAACTCGGCCTCGTCTATCTGCACCTCTACGACCAGTCGACGAGCTGGATCCACGATCCCGACGACGCGCTGCTGCGGCTGCTCCGCGGAAAATTCACCAACGCGCTGATGCTCTGCGGCGGCTTCACCGGCAACAAGGCCGAGGCGGCGCTCGCCACCGGCAGCGGCGACCTGATCGCCATCGGCAAGCCCTTCATCTCCAACCCGGACCTGGTGTCGCGCCTGCGCCAGGGCGTGGAGATCGCCTCCTGGGACAGCAAGAGCTTCTACCTCGGCGGCCACAGCGGCTACCTCGACTACCCGACCTTCTCCGCCTGAAAGCGCACGATGAGCCCTCCCGCCTACGAGACCCTGAAGATCGAGCTGGCCGACGCCGTCGCCACCGTGGAAATGAACCGGCCGGAGAAGGCCAACGCCATGAACCTGCGCATGTGGCTGGAACTGCGCGAGGCTTTCAAGTGGATCGACGAGGAAGCATCGATCCGCGTCGCCGTGCTGCGCGGCGCCGGTCCCTGCTTCACCGCCGGCATCGACCTGGAGCTGCTCGGCAGCGTGCGCCAGGAGATCGCCGATGCCTGCGACGGCCGCATGCGGGAAAAACTGCGCCGCCTGATCCTCGACCTGCAGGACTCGCTCACCAGCATCGAGCGCTGCCGCAAGCCGGTGCTGGCGGCGATCCACGGCCATTGCATCGGCGGCGGCGTGGACCTCGTCTGCGCCTGCGACATGCGCTACTGCAGCAGCGACGCCACCTTCAGCATCAAGGAGATCGACGTCGGCATGACGGCCGACGTCGGCACCCTGCAGCGCCTGCCGAAGCTG
>CAJPFL010000158.1 GCA_905339315.1 Rhodocyclaceae bacterium | reverse complement strand
CGGGAAATGGGGCGTCCCTGGTGCCGCTCCACGGTCTCCACCGTCTCCTGCAGCTGCTCCAGCTTTTGCGGCTCGAGGGTGGCGGTGAACACCACCACGTCGCGCGTCGGCATGCCGAGGATGAGGACATCGCCCAGCGTCAGCGTCAGCTCGGCCCAACGCCAGTGCAGCAGGATGCGGCTGGCGGCATAGCCATCGCCGGTCTCGATGACGGACAGCCACGGCAGCTTGCCGACCTGCTTGACGGCGATCTCACCGTGGGCGCGGTCGAGATTCGCCAGCGCGCGCTGGTGCAGGCGATCGGGATCCATGCCCCAGCCCCGCATCATGCCGTGCGAGACCAGTTGCGCGCCTTCCTTGAATTCGAGGGCGTACATGATCTGCACGTCGGCGAGGAAATCGCGCGCCACCAGGGCGTTGTCCTCGAACCAGGTCCCGGGGTTGTCCGTGTCGCGGCGCATGCGCGCCAGCTGCACCGCCAGCCGCTTGCGCGCCTGGTCCAGGTAGCGCTTGCCGATCAGCACCGGGCGCAGGGCCGACAGCTCCTCTTCGGCACTGCGCGCCGGCGCGGCTTCCGCCGGCTTCTCCGGCGCCGCCGGCGCCTCCTCGCCCCGCGCCGGCAGGGCAAGCAACGCCAGGAATCCGAGCAGCAGGAGTTTCATGAAAGTCAGTCCTCGCAGGACGGTGCGCTTTTCAGGGCGGCCACGCGCGCCTCGTGCACGCGCTGCGCGATCTGCGCCTTGTCGGCCGTGGCGGCGGCGATGGCGCCGGCATCCAGCGCCTGCACGGCCACGAGGGCGCTGCGCAGGATGCTGCCCGCCGGCCAGGGCCGGTCCTCCCAGCCGGGCCGGCCGCGGAAATCGCATTCGCAGGCCTCCAGCAGCTGCCCGAAGCGCTCCGGCCGGCGCAGCGCGTCAACCCGCTCGAGCAGCCTGACGACGGTGGCCGGGCGCAACGAGGCGGCATCGTGGATCACGCCGTGCTCGCGCGCCGCCAGCACGGCCAGGTCGCGGCAGTCCGCCGGCGCGCGCAGGCGTTCGCTGACGGCCTCGGCCAGCGCCGCGCCCGTCGCCTCGTGGCCATGGTGATGCGGCCATTCCGCATGCGGCGTGGCGCCCTTGCCGAGATCGTGCAGCAGGGCGGCGAAGCGCACCGGCAGCGGGAAGCGGCGCGCCGCCGCCTGGTCGACGACGCGCAGGATGTGCGCGCCGGTGTCCACCTCGGGGTGGTGCTCGGCCGGCTGCGGCACGCCGAACAGGCGCTCGAGCTCGGGCAGCACCTTCGCCAGCGCGCCGCAGGCGTGCAGCACCTCGAGCATGCGCGAGGGCCGCGCCTCCATCAGGCCGCGCGACAGCTCCTGCCAGACACGCTCCGGCACCAGGTGGTCGACCTCGCCGTTGTCGGCCATCAGGCGCATCAGCGCGAGGGTCTCCTCGGCCACGTGGAAATCGGGAAGGCGCGCGGCGAAGCGCGCCACGCGCAGCACGCGCACCGGATCCTCGGCGAAGGCCGGGCCGACGTGGCGCAGCACGCGCGCGGCAAGATCGGCCTGGCCGCCGAAGGGATCGACCAGCGCCCCCGATTCGTCCTGCGCGATGGCGTTGATGGTCAGGTCGCGCCGCGCCAGGTCCGCCTCCAGCGTGACGTCGGGCGCGGCATGGAAGACGAAGCCCTTGTAGCCCGGCGCCGTCTTGCGCTCGGTGCGCGCCAGGGCGTATTCCTCGTGGCTGTCGGGATGCAGGAAGACGGGGAAGTCCTTGCCGACCGGCTTGAAGCCGCGCGCCAGCATGTCCTCCGGCGTCGCGCCGACGACGACATGGTCGCGGTCCTGCACGGGCAGGCCGAGCAGCCGATCGCGCACCGCACCGCCGACGACGTAGGTTTCCATCAGTTCAGCGGCGCGCTTTCAGCCGATAGCCGTAATAGCGGTAGCGCGGCGTGCTGGCCGCCAGGTACTCGGGCGCCACCGCTTCCAGCGGGGTGGGCACCGCGCCGAAGGGCAGCGGCTCGCCTTCGGTGCAGACGCTGTCGACGTCCATCGAGTCGAGGTTGTCCACCGACATCGGCGGGTTCGGCAGCAGTTCGAGCAGGCCGGCCTGGAGCCGGGCCAGCGCTTCCGGCAGGGGAATAATCGGCCGCGGCCTGCCGATCTGTTCGCCGACATAGCGCACCAGCTCCGCCAGGGTATACACGCGCGGCCCGCAGCAGCAATACGCCTGGCCGAAGGCCTCGCTGCGATCGAGGCTGGCGACGATGGCCTCGGCCACGTCCTCCACATACACCGGCTGGAAGCGCGCCCGGGTGTTGCCCAGGGGCATCACCGGCGCCAGGCGCTGCAGGCGGGCGAAGAGGTTGAGGAAGGCGTCGTCCGGCCCGAAGATCACCGAAGGGCGGAAGATCGTCAGGTCGAGCGCATCGCCCGCGGCGCGCAGGGCGGCTTCGCCCTCGCCCTTGGAACGCAGGTACTGGCTGGGTCCGTTCGCATCGGCATGCAGGGCGGAAACGTGCAGCAGCCGGCGCACGCCGGCGGCGCGGCAGGCGGCCGCGATCATTTTCGGCAGCGCGACGTGGGCGCGGGCGAAATCGGCTCCGTAGGGCAGTCCGTAGCGGCTGTGGAGGATGCCGACGAAATTGATTACCGCGTCCTGGCCGGCAACCAGCGCAGTCAGCCGGGCAGCGTCGTGCACGCTGGTCTCGACCACCTCCACGGTAGGCAGGACGAGCAGGTGCCGGGCGCGCTCGCGGTGCCGCGTCGGCACCGTCAGGCGGTGGCCCTGCGCGGCCAGCCGCCGGGCGACATGGCTGCCCAGGAATCCGGAACCGCCGATGAGGAGGATGTTTTTCGTTTTCATGATGGGTCGGAGAGCAAGCCGGGATGGGAATTTTAATCTCAAGCGGCGCTTCCTGCTCGTCGCGCAGCGGCCGGAAAGGCCCGCGCAGCCGAAAAGCCCGTCAGGGCAGGTCGGCTATCCTGGGCAGGTCGTAGCCGTTCTTCGGCGAAATGGTGCCGAGGCGGGGCTTGAGCGACTGCGGCTGGCCTTCGAACAGCGCCGAATAATAGACGCTGTTGCTCATCACCTTCTTGACGTAGTCGCGCGTCTCGCTGAAGGGAATCGTCTCGGCATAGATGGCGCCCTCGATCGGCTTCACGTCGCGCCATTTGCGCGCCCGTCCCGGGCCGGCATTGTAGGCGGCGGACGCCAGCACCGGATGGCTGTCGAGCTCGTCGAGCACCAGCTTCAGGTAGTTGGTGCCGAGCGTGACGTTGACGTCGGTGTCGTTGGTCCTGCCCGGCTGAAAGTCCTTCATGCCGATCTTCTTCGCCACCCAGCTCGCCGTCTTCGGCATCAGCTGCATCAGCCCTTTCGCGCCGACGACAGACTTGGCATTGGTGATGAAGCGGCTTTCCTGCCGCATCAGGCCATACACCCAGCCCTGGTCGAGCTGCAGCGCCTTCGCCTTCGGCTCGACATGCTCGCGGAAGGGCGCCAGGTAGCGCATCGAGTAGTCGTGCAGCGCCAGCGTGCGGTCGGCGGTGTTGATGGCGCGGTCGAAGATTTCGTGCCGGTGGGCCAGCTCCGCCGCCGCCAGCAGTTTCGCGTCGTCCATGCCGCGCAGGGTCCAGTTCCACTCGCGGATGCCCTCGATGCGCATGTCGATGCGGAACAGCGCCAGGGCGCGGCGGATGCCGGGCAGGGCGGCCACCGCCTTCACCTCCTCGCCGGCGGGCTTTGCCAGGGGCGGCAGCTGGATCGGCCGGCCGAGCTCGTCGTCGGCCAGGTTGCCGTAGAAATTCGGCTGTCCGGCAATGCGCTGGTAGAGCGCCCGCGCCTCTTCCTGCCGGCCGAGCGCCTCGTGGGCGCGGCCGAGCCAGTAGATCCAGTCCGGCTGTGCCTGCAGGGCCTTCGGCATCTGGCCGATGGCTTCGCCGACGACGGCCCAGTTCTGTGCCCGCAGCGCGGCGCGCACCTTCCACGCCACCTGCTCGTCGGAGAGCGGGGCGCTGCCGGCCTTGGCGTACCACGCCAGCGCCTCGGGCAGGTGCCGCAGCGCCGCCTGCCAGCCGAGCTGGGCGTAGATGTAGGCGCCATCGGCGGCGGAAAACTTGTCCCTGATGCCCTCCCATTGCTGCGCCGCCTGGGCGGGATCGGTGCGCGCCAGGCGCTGCACGGCGAACAGCGCCATTTCGCGGCCCTGGCGGCTGGCAGCGAAATTCGGCGGCAGCAGCGCCAGGTGGCGCAGCGGCTTGTCGGCGATGGCGTCCAGGGTCTTCGCCGACGGCGCCTGGCCGACCGGCAGGTAAGCCGCAGTCGCCTTGGCGGCGCCGAGCTTCTTCGCTTCCAGCAGGCGGCGCAGGCGTTCCCAGATGTCATCGGTGCCGAGGCGCTTGTCGGCAAGCAGCTGTTCCATCAGGGGGATGCACGATTCGGGCAGCTCGGCCGGCATGAACCACAGCGGCCGTGCCTGGTCCAGCGCGCCGAGATCGGCCAGGCGCAGCCGGCTCTGCAGGGCGTAGCAGGTGATTTCCTGGTCGGCCTGGACGAGCGGCGGGTATTCAGCGTCGAAGGCATCCCACTCGCGGCGCTTGCCCAGCACCTTCAGCCATTCGCCGCGCAGCTTCTCGGCCAGATAGCTGCCCGACTGGCGCGCCAGGAACTCGCGCAACTCGGCGGATCCGGCTTCCTCCAGGCGCAGGCGCAACAGCCAGTATTCGACATACGGCTCGAGGTCGTGGCCGCGCACCGCCTCCAGCTGTTTGGCGAGCTTCGCGCGGTCGCCGCGCTGGACGGCATCCCGCGCGGCGAGCACGCGCTCGTCGCCGTTCGCAGCAGGGAATGCCGGCAGCGAGAACGCCAGCAACAGGACGCACAACAGACGCTTCATATATAGTTCAACCACTGCTTCGAGAATAGCACACCGCGCATGACGGCTTCCGCCAGCAACGACCTCCGCGACTTTCGCAGTGCCTTGCGCAATCGCCTGATCGCCGCGCGCGAAGCGTTGCCGGCCGCGGAGCATGCGCGCCTGTCGCGGGAGATCGAACGGCATCTGCAGCCGCTGCTCGAGGCCCTGAAGCCCGCCGTGCTCGCCTTTTGCTGGCCGTTCCGCGGCGAATTCGACGCCCGGCTGCTGGTCTCCGGACGGCAGCCGGGCGGGCTGCGCGCCTGCCTGCCGGTGGTTAAGGACAACGCGTCGCCGCTGGAATTCCGCGAATGGACGCCGAAAAGCGAAATGACCGAGGACCGCTACGGCATCCACATCCCGGCGCGCGGCGCGGCCATGCGGCCCGACGCCATCCTGATGCCGCTCAACGGCTTCGACGAGGCCGGCTACCGCCTCGGCTACGGCGGCGGCTATTTCGACCGCAGCCTGGCTGCGCTCAGCCCCCGCCCGCTGGCCGTCGGCGTCGGCTTCGAGCTGGCCCGCGTGCCCAGCATCCGTCCGCAGGCGCATGACCTGCCGATGGATTTCGTCGTCACGGAGTCGGGGATTTTCCAGGTCGAAGCCGGACGGCTTCAGCCGAGGAACATGCGGTAGGCCGGGTTTTTCGTTTCGTCCCAGTTGGCGTAGCCGAGGTCCTTCAGGAAGGCGCGGAAGGCCGCCTTCTCGCGCGGCGGCACCTGCATGCCGACCAGCACGCGGCCGTAGTCGGCGCCGTGGTTGCGGTAATGGAACAGCGAGATGTTCCAGCCGGCGCTCATGCTGTTGAGGAACTTCATCAGCGCGCCGGGCCGCTCGGGGAACTCGAAGCGGAAGATCAGTTCGTGGTCCACCGGCGCATGGCCGCCGACCATGTGGCGCACGTGCAGCTTGGCCATCTCGTCCTCGGTCAGGTCGAGCGTGGCCAGGCCGTGGCGGCGCAGGGCCTCCACCAGCTTCAGCGACTCGGCACGGCTGCCGACCTGCACGCCGACGAAGACGTGCGCCTCGCACGGGTCGGCGTAGCGGTAGTTGAACTCGGTGATGTTGCGCGCGCCGAGCAGGCTGCAGAACTTGCGGAAGCTGCCCGGCGTCTCGGGAATCGTCACCGCCAGCACCGCCTCGCGGTGCTCGCCCACCTCGGCGCGCTCGGCGACGAAGCGCAGGCGGTCGAAGTTGGTGTTGGCGCCGGAGGCCACCGCCACCAGCGTTTCATTGCGCAGCTTGTGGCGCGCCGCCCAGGCCTTGGCGCCGGCGATGGCCAGCGCGCCGGCCGGCTCGAGGATCGAGCGCGTGTCCTCGAAGACGTCCTTGATGGCGGCGCAGATGGCGTCGGTATCGACCAGGATCACCGCGTCGACCGCCTCCCTGCAGATGCGGAAGGTCTCCTCGCCGACCTGCTTTACCGCCACGCCGTCGGCGAACAGGCCGACCTGGTTCAGGCGCACGCGGTGGCCGGCGGCGAGCGAGCGCGCCATGGCGTCGGCCTCGACCGGCTCGACGCCGATCACGCGGATGTCCGGCCGCAGGCGCTTGACGTAGGCGCCGATGCCGGCGATCAGCCCGCCGCCGCCGACGGGAACGAAAATGGCGTGGATCGGCCGGGTGTGCTGGCGCAGGATTTCCATGCCGATGGTGCCCTGGCCGGCGATCACCTCCGGATCGTCGTAGGGATGGACGAAGCTCAGCCGGCGCTTCCTCTCCAGTTCCAGCGCCGCCTTGTAGGCCTCGTCGTAGGAGTCGCCCGCCAGCACCACTTCGGCGCCGCGCGCCGCCACGGCATTGATCTTGATCTGCGGCGTCGTCACCGGCATGACGATCACCGCCTTGCAGCCCAGCCGCTGCGCGGCCAGCGCCACGCCCTGGGCGTGGTTGCCGGCGGAGGCCGTGATGACGCCGCGCTTCAGCGCCGAGGCAGACAGG
>CAJPFL010000157.1 GCA_905339315.1 Rhodocyclaceae bacterium | reverse complement strand
GGCCAGGCAACACCCTTGCGCTCGTCGAGCGCGACCTCGAGGCCCATGTCGCCAGCCTTCTCCCAGCCCGGCGCCTTGTTCGCCCAGGCTGCGTGCGCCGAGCCGGGGCCGTGGCAGGCTTCGCAGGACACATTGATTTCGGACCAGGCGGTCTTGAAGCTGTCGCTGGCGCTGTCGTAGTTGCGCCTGAGGTCGGTCGAGTGGCAGTCGGCGCACATCCAGTTCCAGTTCTGGTTGAGCCGCGTCCAGTGCAGCGGGTCGCGAGGCGTGATGCGCTGGCCGGGGTAGAGGTGGAACCAGCGCTGCCCGCCCTGCGATTTTGGCCGCGCGTCCCAGGCGATCGGCAGCGCCTGCAGGCGCCCGCCGGGGAACGCGGCCAGGTACTGCTGCAGCGGCGTGACGCCGAACGTGTATTTGATCTCGAAGTCGGCGGGACGTCCGTCGGGCCCGTCGGTGTTGACGTAGAACCTGCCGTCGCGCCGGAAGAAGATCGACGTGACTCCGGCGTGGCTGAAGCGCCTATTGCCGAAGTCGCCGAGGATGGATTGCGCCGTCGCTTCCTGCATGGCGAGCCGGTGGTGCGAGCCCTGCCAGGCGGCGAAGGCCTTTTCGTGGCACCCGCCGCAGGCAGTGGCGCCGATGTATTCGCGCGGTGTCGACGCGCCGGGCTCGGCGGGGCTGCGTGCCGGGGCGCGCTGCGCATGCCATGTCCAGGCCGCCGCCGCGAGCGCCGCGAGCAGCAGCGCTGCGGCGACGCGCAGCCGCGCCGGCTTCATCGAGCCGATCGCCCCGTTCGCGCCGGCGCCCGCCGGCTCACGGCTTCACTTGGACGGTGACCTTGGGAATGCGTCCGTTGAAGCGGGATTTCGCCTCTGCCCCGATCGCTTCCACGACCGGCGTGCCGAGGTCGATGCCGACGTCGGCGGTCTCGTCGGCCGAGAAGAGGCCGGGCTGCGTCGCCGGGATCCGCCCCTCGGCCACCTTCTCGCCGTTGACGAACAGGGTCCCCTTGCCGCCCTTGGCCGGGCCGCCGCCGTCGTAGTCGAACTGGAAGCGCACTTCGGCCTTGCCGGCACCCAGCTTCTTCGTCGAGGCGATCGTGGTGCGTTGCAGGCCGAGGAAGTTGTAGTCGTAGCCCGGCATGCCGTCCTTGACATACAGCGACCAGCCGCCGAAGCGTCCGCCCTGCGCGATGACGGTGCCGTTGCCACCGCTGGCCGGCACCTCGATCTCGGCGGTGATGGTCTTGGAGCGGTTCTTCACGTTCGGGAACACCGCCTCCATCATGCCGGTCATGCCCTCGGAAAGCGTGATTGAGGTGCGCCCGCGCATCAGGTCGGGACGGCCGACCGCCGCGCCGTCGAGCCGCTCGAAGACGCGGTCGTCCATCGGCAGCACGTGGTACTTGCCGGCCTCCGTCAGGTACAGCTTCTGCAGTTCCGCCAGCTTCTTCGGATGCTTCACGGCCAGATCGTTGGCGAGGCTGAAGTCCGAGCGCACGTCGAACAGTTCCCAGGCCGAGTTGTCACTCAGGGGCCGGCGCGGCTTGTCCTCCCAGGGCGCGCGGTGGATCGTCCGCGCGAACCAGCCGTCGTGGTAGATCGCGCGGTTGCCCGAGATTTCGAAGTACTGCGTCGTGTGCCGCTCCTTCGCCTTGCCGTCGTCGAAGCTGTAGACGAGGCTCTTGCCCTCGATCGGGATCTGCTTGATGCCGTTGACCATCTTCGGCTCGGGCAGGCGCGCGGCCTGCAGGACCGTCGGCGCGACGTCGATCACGTGGCTGAACTGCGTGCGGATCTCGTTCTTCGCCTTGATGCCCTTCGGCCAGGAGACCACCATGCCGTTGCGTGTGCCGCCGAAGTCAGCCCCGACCTGCTTCATCCAGCCGAACGGCGCGTCCAGCGCCACCGCCCAGCCCGCCGCCATGTGCGGGTAGGTCTCGGGGCCGCCCCACTTGTCGATCAGCTTGAGCATGTCCTCGACCTTCTCCTGCACGCCGTTGAAGTAGGTCATCTCGCTGTACATGCCATTCTCGCCGCCTTCGCCGCTGGTGCCGTTGTCGCCGGCGATGTAGAAGACCAGCGTGTTGTCCGCCTGCCCGGCCTCCTCGAACGCCTGCAGCATGCGGCCGACCTCGTGGTCGGTGTACTCGGCGAAGGCCGCGAACACCTCGGCCTGGCGGGCGAACAGGCGCTTCTCGTCCGCCGAGAGCTTGTCCCAGTCCTTGATCGCCGGCGGCTTGGGCGCGAGCCTGGTGCCCGCAGGCACCACGCCGGCCGCGATCTGGCGCGCCAGCGTCTGCTCGCGCAGCTTGTCCCAGCCCTGGTCGAACTTGCCCTTCCAGCGCTCGATCCACGACTTGGGGACGTGGTGCGGCGCGTGCGTCGCGCCGGGGGCGAAGTAGATGAAGGCGGGCTTGTCCGGCGACATGGCCTTCTGGTGCTTGATCCAGGCCCGCGCCTTGTCGGTCATGTCGGTCATGAAGTGGTAGTTCGGGTCGTTCGGCAGTTCGAGGTGCGTGACGCCGTCGTAGAGGAGCGGCGCCCACTGGTTGGTCTCGCCGCCGAAGAAGCCGTAGAACTTGTCGAAGCCCTGACGCGTCGGCCAGCGGTCGAACGGACCGGAGACGCTGATCTCCCAGGACGCCGTCTCGTGCCACTTGCCGAAGGCCGCCGTGCTGTAGCCGTTCAGGCGCAGGGTTTCCGCGAGCGGTGCGGCCGCATCCGGAACCTTGCCGGTCGCGCCCGGGAAACCGGTCGCCATCTCGGTGATGAAGGCCATGTTCACCGTGTGGTGGTTGCGGCCGGACTT
>CAJPFL010000156.1 GCA_905339315.1 Rhodocyclaceae bacterium | reverse complement strand
GGTGGTCGAGCTGACGCACGGCATCAACGTCGGCTACAAGTTCGGCAGCATGCTCGAGGTGGTGCGCGCCTGCCTGCGCGCCGGCCGCATGGCGCAGGACGCCGAGTTCTTCAGCTTCGGCACCAACGACCTGACGCAGGCCACCTTCTCCTTCTCGCGCGAGGACGCCGAGAACAAGTTCCTGCCGAACTACGTCGAGGCCGGCATCCTCATCGACAACCCCTTCGAGGTGCTCGACCAGAAGGGCGTCGGCGAGCTGATGAAGCTGGCCGTGGCGGAAGGGCGCAAGACCAATCCGGAACTGAAGGTCGGCATCTGCGGCGAGCACGGCGGCCATCCGGCCTCGATCCGCTTCTGCCACACGATCGGCCTGAACTACGTCTCGTGCTCCGGCCCGCGCGTGCCGATCGCGCGGCTGGCGGCGGCGCAGGCGAAGCTGCTGGAGGGCGAGTAAGCCGATCCGGGCTGAGCGGCAGCCGCGCCTACTTGGCCTGCGGCCGCGCCGCTTCCCGGCTCAGCTGCTTGGCCTGCACCTTGTCGTTGACGAACTGCACGGAGATGACCGTGGCGCCGTCCTGCCAGCTCGCCATGCCGCCGGACACGCCGGCGATGCTGATGGCGCTGGTCTCGGTGGGCTCGCCGAGGATGGCGACGACTTCCTTCTGCGTCATGCCGGTCTGGATGCGCTCGAAGTTCTCCAGGGAGACCTTCGAGCCGCAGGCGGCGAGCAGGAGGGCAGCCGCAAGAGCGGCGGCGCGGACGAATCGTTTCGAGGTCATGGCGCGTTTCCGTAATGGCCTTGGCGGCGGTTGCGGAAACTATGCCACAATCGCGCCCGCTGAGGTGGCTGGCGCCGGTCAGCCTGCTGGCTTCCCTGTCCCGGGGCGCTGCCCCAATGCGGGCCGCTCAGGCCGGGCCGCCCCCCCGTCCTTCCTGCACCCGTCCAGAATATCCAGTTCAGGCTTGTAGAAAGCGGTCCTGACTTCCAGGAACCCGAGGAGGGTGTGGAACAGGTGATCGTGGGTGAATCGTTGATGGCGCTTGCGCAACAGGGCAGGCAGGTCCAGTTCATCGTAGCCGCTGCCGAACCAGAGTATGGCCGGCACATGCAGCTGGCTGTCGGGCGCGACGGCGCGGGGCAGGCCGTGCAGGTAGACCCCACCCTCGCCGAGCGATTCGCCATGGTCGCTCAGGTAGAACAGCGCGGTCTCGAACGTCTTGTCGTTCCGCTTCAGCAGATCGATCGCCTTGCCCAGGAAATGGTCGGTGTAGAGAAGGGCGTTGTCGTAGGCGTTGCCGATCTCCTCCCTGGTGCACTGGCTCAGGTCCTTGCTCCGGCAGGCCGGCGTGAACTTCTCGAATTCCGGCGGATAGCGCTTGAAGTAGGCCGGACCGTGGTTACCCATCTGGTGGAGGATGATGACGATGTCGCCCTTGGGGTGGCTGTCGATGTAGTCCTGCAGGGGCACCAGCATGCCCTCGTCGCGGCATTCGCTGTCGCAGACCGTGTTGATGTCGGGCGTCTTGTAGCTCTGGTAGGGGACCCGCAGGGCGGTGCCCTTCGAGTCGGAATTGTTGTCCAGCCAGAGGACGTTGACCCCGGCGCGCTGCAACACGTCGAGCAGGTTCTCCTCGCCGCCTGCCTTCTTCGGGTCGAAGCGGGCCATGCCTTGCGGCGAGAACATGCAGGGAACGGAGAGGGCCGTCGACGTGCCGCAGGACCAGAAGTTGGTCAGGCTGACGGCATTGGCTTCCTTCAGGCGCGGCGTGGTGTCCCGCTCGTAGCCGTTGATCGATAGGCGGTCGGCGCGCGCCGTTTCGCCAATGACGAGCAGGATCAGTTCCCGGTCCTCGTCATCCCTGGGAATGTGCGCATCGTGGGCGATCACTGCCAGCGGCGCGTTGCCTGCGGGCTGCTTTCCGCCGCCGATGAACTTAACGGTAGACAACAGGAAGTAGGCAGGATTGGCATAGGTCCGCAACGACTTGTGCCCCCGCACGAACGAGGCGTAGAAGCTGCCGAAAACCACCGCCATCACCACGATCCCGAAAAGGCATAGTCCGAGCAGCTTGGCGCGAGACATCAACTCAGACCGCCAGCCGCGCCAGGCAAGCGGTGTTCGCCAGATCAGGGCGGAAGGAATAACCCCGAGGAGGATGAAATAGACGAGCAGCCTGGGAGTGATCAGGTCGAATGCCTCGCTGGCGTCGGTCTGGGCGACGTTTCGCAGCATGTCCTCGCCGACGACCGTGCCGAAACTGTCCATGAAGTAGGCGGCGACCGAGGCAGTCAGCAGCGCCACGATCAGCACCGGCTTGGTCATTCGCCCGAAGGCGAATCCTCCGAACAGGACGACATTGAAAGCCAGGAAGGCGACGGCGAGCGAGAACAGCGCCGGCAGGGTGCGTCCGCTAGGCGGGAAGGCCTGCAGGACCTGCGTGATGAAGTGGGCGTTGCTGCCGGCGACCAGCAGCAGGCAGGTCAGCAGCAGCAGGACGTTGCCGCTGATTTCCCGCTTCGACTCAGGCGAATTCACGGCTGCGACGCCCGGCTAGTGGAACATCTCGCGCAAATCACGCAGTCCCTTTTGCGAAGCGGGATCGCCCACCAGCAGGGGACGCTCGCGGAAGCGGGCATTGACCAGGCTCTTGGTCGGGTCGTAGCCGTCGAAGCTGAGCCCGGCCAGATCGGCCCAGGTGTGGATGAGATGGGCCGTCTGGTAAGGGCGGTCTGCCTGCCGCGCGAAATCGCGGGGGAAGGCTTCCGTCCAGGCCGCGGAGCGCCAGAGCACGAAGGGGATCGCATACATCGGCAGCGTCGGCCGGGCCTCGTTGCGGCCGGCGAAGGCATGGCCCGGCGAGTCGTAGACATCCTCGCCGTGGTCCGAGAAATACAGCATCATCGACCGGCCGCCCCGGGCGTTCAGGCGTTCGATCAGGCTGGCGACGACATGGTCGTTGTAGCGCACGGCGTTGTCGTAATGGTTGATCAGCGGCAGCTGGCTGTCCGTGACCCAGCCGGGCAATTCCGCCTTGTCCTTGAATACGCCGAATTCCGACGGATAGCGGTACTCGTAGACCATGTGCGTGCCGAGCAGATGCACCACGATGAACTTGCGCTCGGCCGGGTCCTGCAGGATGCGCGCGAAGGGCTCCAGCACCTCCTCGTCGAAGCTGTAGGAATTCTGCGAGCGGGTATGGTTCAGGTAGACCTGCTCGTCCGTCTGCTGCGAGAAGTTGGTGAGCATGGTGTTGCGCCCGGACAGCGTCTGCTGGTTGGTGACCCAGAACGTCTTGTAGCCGGCCTGCTTCATGATGTTCATCAGCGACGGCTGCGTCAGGTGGAGGTTCGGGTTTTCCTGGTCGGCGAAGGTCAGCGCCTGCTGCAGCGTCTCGATGGTGTAGGGCCGCGAAGCCACGACCCGATTGAACACGGCGAGCTGGTCGCGCATCGACTCCAGGCGCGGCGAGGTCCGGCGCGGGTAGCCGTACAGGCTCATGTGCAGCTTGCTGGTCGATTCGCCGACGACCAGCACCAGCGTCGACGGCCGGCCGGCATGGGCGTCGACCAGGTTGGCGACGGGCGGCAAGCCCCGGTTCCGGTCGAGCAGGTCCTGCATCACCGCGAGCTGGCGCTCGTATTTGTAATAGCCGACGGCGAATTGCCAGGGCACCGTCGGCTCCAGGCTGCTGGCCAGCGCCCGCACGAGGGTGTCGCCGGTAAGCGGCTTGTGCTTGTAGACCAGCCGGTAGGTCCCCGGCAGCGCGATGAGGATGACGATGGCCAGCGACAGCAGCCACGCGGCACGGCGCGGCACTGTCAGCGGCCGCAGTCGCCGCCACAGCCACAGCGCGCCCATCGTGTAGGCCAGCAGCGCGGGAATCATCCACCAGGCGAAGTAATTGCCGACATATTCGCCCGCCTCCGCAGGATTGGACTCGAAGACGATGAACAGCACGCTTTGCGAGAATTCCTGCCGGTAGATGGCGAAATAGCCGAGACTGGCGAGCGAGCACGCCCACAGGACCAGACCGACCGCCCCAGCGATTCGCACGCCCTGCCGCGGAAGCAGGAGCATCGGGATCAGCCACAGCAGGCTGTCGAGGATGCCATGGCGCAGCGGCGAGAAGTCGGTGGCACCGCTGGCGACGAGCAGGACGTGGGTGACGCCCGAGAAGTACCAGAAGAACAGGTAGGCCCGGCCGAGCGCCTTCCAGTCGATCGATGCGGTCGGGAAACGGAAGCCGAGCGGTGCTGCGGCGGCGGTGGATTCGTATGACATGGGAGCGGGCCGGACAATGGCCCACTCTAGCGACCGTCACGTCAGGATCGCGTCAATGCGGTGTGAAAAAAACGTGAAGGCCCTAGGAAAACTCGACGCGGAACTCGCAGCCGCCGCTGGGGTTCTCGCTCAGGCGGATGTGCCAGCCCCGGCGCTGGCAGATACGCTGCACCAGAGAAAGGCCCAGGCCGAGGCCGTCCCCGCGCGTGGCATCGCCGCGCACGAAGGGCTGGAACACCGATTCGCGCTTCTCGGGCGGGATGCCGGCGCCCGAGTCGCAGACGCTGAAGCCGCCTTGGCGCAGCACCAGTCTGACGAAGCCGCGGTCGGTGTAATGAATGGCGTTGCGCAGCAGGTTGGAGATGACGGCGCGCAGCAGCGGCGCCGGGTAGCGGCCGGCATCGTCGCCTTCGCTGACCAGCGTCAGATCCAGCCCGCGCCCAGCCGCTTCCGGCCGCAGCCGGTCGACCTGCTCGCCGGCGAGCTGCGCCAGCGCGGCTTCGGCTTCCTCGCCCGGGCCGTCCTGCGTGCGCGCAAGGCGCATGAAGGTCTCGACCAACTCCTGCATCTCGGCGCAGGCGGCCTGGATGCGGCGGATCTGCTGTTGCTGCTTCGCGTCGGTCAGCCCCTGGGCGAGCAGCACGTCGCAGGTGCTGGCGATCACCATCAGGGGCGTGCGCAGCTCGTGGCTGACGTCGCTGGTGAAGAAGCTCTCGCGCTCGAGGGCCTGGCGCAGCTCGCCCAGCGTGGCGTCGAAGGCGGCGGCGAGGCGACCGACCTCGTCGGGCGCATAGCCGGCGGCCAGCGGCGGCGCCGCGGTCAGTAGCTGCCCGCGGTGCTGCACCTGCCCGGAGAGCCGGATCACGGGGGCGATGACGCGGCGCGCCATGAGCAGGCCGAGGCCCCAGGCCGCCAGCATGCTGATGATGAAGGCGGCGGCAATGACGACATACAGCACGTCCTCGCGGCGCTCGAATTCCTCCTGGTCCTGCACCAGCACGTAGAGGGTGCCGCTCTCCTCCCGCGCCATGACGTGGAATTCCACGCCCTCGCGGTCGATTTCTTGGAAGCCGGGCTTGGTCAGGGCAAGCCAGGCCGGCAGCGGCGGCTGTCCGTCCTTCCCCCTGACATAGAGCTCCATGTCCTGCTCGAGGTGGAAGGGCAGCCCCTTGTCGAGCGCGCCCAGTATGTTGTCGAGCTGATTGCCCATCGTCGAGGAGGCATAGTTCTCCTCGGTGTAGCTGATCGACATCACCACCGTGAGCGAGAACAGGCCGGCCACCACCAGCGCCATCAGCACGAAGGCGACGACGATGCGCCGCGCCAGGCTCTGCTCGCCGTTCATTCAGGCTTGTCCTGCTCGGCGAGTCGGAAACCGACGCCGTGCACGGTAAGCAGCAGCGGTTTCGGGAAGGGCTTGTCGATCTGCTGGCGCAGGGTGTGGATGTGGCTGCGCAGGCTGTCGCTGTCGGGCGGCGCGTCGCCCCACAGCGCCGCATCGAGCGCCTCGCGCGTGGCCACTGCCGGGCTCTTCTGCATCAGCACGGCGAGCAGCTTGAGCCCGGTCGGGCCGATCTTCAGTGGCTGGCCGGCACGGGTGACTTCGAGGGTGTCGAGGTCGTAGCTGAGGTCGGCGACCTTGAGCAGGCGCCGCCCGCCGGCGCGCGTGCGCTTGAGCACCGCCTCGATGCGTGCGGCCAGCTCGGGCAGGGCGAAGGGCTTGGTGACATAGTCGTCGGCGCCGGTGCGGAAGCCCTGCAGGCGGTCGTCGAGGGCGTCGCGCGCGGTGAGCATGATCACCGGCGTGTCGCGCCGCTCGCCCTCGCGCAGGCGCCGGCACAGGGTGTAGCCGTCCATGCCCGGCAGCATGACGTCGAGCACGATCAGGTCGTAGCGGTTGGTCGCCGCCAGGTGCAGGCCGGTCAGGCCGTCGTGCGCGCAATCCACCTCGTAGCCCTTGAGTGCGAGGAAGTCGGTGAGATTGGCCAGAATATCGCGGTTGTCCTCGACCAGCAGCAGTCGCATCGATGCGGAATCCGTTGCGGAAACCGCAAGCCTACCACCGCGCCGCTCAGGCCGGGGCCTTGGTGAAGCGTGTCAGGTTGGCCATGATCTCCAGCATGGCGGTGCGGATGGCGCGGATGACGCCGCCGGAATCGGCCAGCGGGCGGTCGTCGCCGTCGGTGACCTCGTTGCGGATGGCGCCCAGCGCGTTCACCGGGAAGCTCACCTTGAAGTCGTTGCCGAGGTAGGCGATGCGGTTCCAGTCGGCGGCGACCGCATAGTCGCGGTGGTAGCCCGGCGCCAGCAGGTCGTAGCCGTGGGAGTAGTCGGCCGGCGGGTTCTTCACGCCGAGCAGCGGCATCAGCGTCGCCGGGATGTCGAGGTGGCTGCTGATGCCGGTGACGACGCGCGGCGCCTGGCCGGGCACGCGGATGACGCCCGGGGTGCCGGTCTGGAAGCGGTTGAACTCGGCGCTGTGGCCCCAGCGGCCGCGCTCCATGAACTCCTCGCCATGGTCTCCCAGCACGATGACGATGGTCTTGTCGAGCAGGCCCTTTGCCTTGAGGTGGTCGACCACCCGCCCGATCTGCCCG
>CAJPFL010000155.1 GCA_905339315.1 Rhodocyclaceae bacterium | reverse complement strand
TCCTTCGCCTCGCGCCGCAGCCTGAACGGGGCCGTCGTTCCCGGCGTCAGGCCGGCGATGAGTTCGAGCATGCCCTGCGGATCCTTCACCGGCCTGCCGCCGACGGCCACCAGCACGTCGCCGGGGCGGATGCCGGCGCGGTCGGCCGGGCTGCCGCGCAGGACGCCGGCGACGATGGCGCCTTCCGTCGCCGGCAGCTTGAAGGATTCGGCCAGTTCCGGCGTGATTTCCTGCGCCTCGACGCCGATCCAGCCGCGCGTCACCGATCCGCTCTTGATGATCTGCTCCATCACGCTGCGGGCGATGGAGACGGGAATGGCGAAGCCGATGCCGAGCGAGGTGCCGGTGCGCGAGTAGATGGCCGTATTGATGCCGACCAGGTTGCCCTCGCTGTCGGTCAGTGCGCCGCCGGAATTGCCCGGGTTGATGGCGGCGTCGGTCTGGATGAAATTCTCGAAGGTATTGATGCCGAGCTGGGTGCGCCCCAGCGCGCTGACGATGCCATGGGTTACCGTCTGGCCGACGCCGAAGGGGTTGCCGATGGCCAGCACGACGTCGCCGACGCGCAGCGATTCGGTCGGTGCGAAGGTGACGGCAGGCAGCTTGCCTTCGGCCCTGACCTGCAGCACGGCGAGATCGGTTTCGGGATCCAGGCCGACGATGCGGGCGCGCAGCCGGCGGCCATCGTTGGTCGCGACCTCGATCTCGTCCATGTTCTCGACGACGTGGTTGTTGGTGAGGATGTAGCCGTCGGCGCTGACGATGACGCCGGAGCCTAGGCCCGATTGGCGCTGCGGCCCGCCGAAGCGGTCGCCGAAGAAATAGCGGAACACCGGGTCATCGGCGAAGGGATGGCGCGGGGCCTTGACCTCCTTGCTGGTGTAGATGTGCACCACCGAGGGCAGGGCCTTTTTCGCGGCATCGGCATAGGAGGCCACCTTGCGCGCGTCGGCGGTGGCGGGGGCGGCCGCCTCCTGCAAGGCCACCACGGCAGGCTGGGGCTTGCCGCCGAGCCAGTCCGGCTTGAGGGTCATCACCACGAACAGCGCGGCGACGCTGACCGTGACGGCCTGGGCGAAAATGAGCCACAATCGACGCATGTTTCGGAGACTTGGTTATGGACAGGAATGAATTGGCCGGCTATCTCGACAGGCTGCTCGATTGCGGGCGTTTCCGCGATTATTGCCCAAACGGCCTGCAAGTGGAAGGACGCGCCGGGATTCGCCGCATCGTCTGCGGCGTCTCCGCCAGCCTGACTTTGCTGCAGGCGGCGCTCGCCGCCGATGCCGACGCGGTGCTGGTGCATCACGGCTGGTTCTGGCGCGGCGAGGACGGCCGCGTCACCGGCATCCGCCGTGCCCGGCTGAAGGCACTGCTGGAGAACGACCTCAGCCTGTTCGCCTACCACCTGCCGCTGGACGCCCATCCCGAGTTCGGCAACAACGCGCAACTCGCACGCCGCCTGGGCTGGGCGGTGGAGGGGCGCTTCGGCGAACAGGATGTCGGCTTTCTCGGCCGTGCCGAGGGCAGCGCGCAGGAGATCGCCGACCGGCTGGCGCTTGAACTCGGCCGCCTGCCGCTGCTGGTGGGCGACGCCGGGCGCCGCGTCGAGCGCATCGCCTGGTGCAGCGGCGGCGCGCAGGGGTATTTCGAGCAGGCCATCGCCGCCGGCGCCGACCTGTACGTCAGCGGCGAGATTTCCGAACAGACGACGCACCTCGCGCAGGAATCCGGCGTACCCTTCATCGCCGCCGGCCATCACGCCACCGAGCGCTACGGTGTGCAGGCCCTCGGCGCGCATCTGGCCGAACGCTTCGGCATCGAGTGCCGCTACGTGGAGCTCGACAATCCGGCGTGAGCTGCGGGCCTCCCGTCGCGGAGGGTGAGCGGGGCCGCCTGCTAAAATGGCGGCAATGCTTCCCCCCTCGTTCGGTCTCGCCCTGCTGCTGACGACGCTGGTGGCGCTGGGGCCGTTGTCGACCGACCTGTACCTGCCGGCCCTGCCCGGCATGGCCGTCGCCTTCGCCACCGATGTCGCCCGCGTCCAGCTGACGCTGTCGGTGTTCCTCATCGGCTTCGCCGTCGCGCAGCTGTTCTACGGCCCGATGTCGGACCGCTACGGCCGCCGGCCGGCGCTGCTGTTCGGCCTGGTGCTGTATCTCGCCTCGTCCGTCGCCTGCATGCTGGCGACGAGCGTGGATGCGCTGATCGCCGCGCGCTTTTTCCAGGCGCTCGGCGCCTGCGCCGGGCCGGTACTCGGACGCACCATCGTGCGCGACGTCTACGGGCCGGTGCAGGCGGCGCGGGTGCTCGCCTACATCAGCGGCGCCATGGCCATCGCGCCGATGCTCGGCCCGGTGCTGGGCGGCTGGCTGACCGAGTGGTTCGGCTGGCGCGCCAACTTCGCCTTGCTGGCCCTCTACGCTGCGGTGCAGACGGCGGTGGTGTTCCGCCTGCTGGGCGAGAGCAACGCCCACAAGGACCCGGCGGCGACCCGCCCGCGCCGCATCCTGGACAACTTCCGCATGCTGCTGGCCGGCGAGAGCTACCCCGGCTATCTGCTTTGCGTGTCGTTCGGCTATGGCGCGCTGTTCTCCTTCATCTCCGGCTCCTCGTTCGTGATGGTCGGCCTCTACGGCCTGACGCCGCAGTGGTACGGCGCCAGCTTCGGCTTCGTCGTCACCGGCTACATCGTCGGCACGCTGCTCACGGCGCGCTACACCCTGAAGCTGGGTCCGGCCCGCATGGTGCGCATGGGCGTCCTGTTCGGCGTGGTGCCCGGCACGCTGATGGCGGTTCTGGCGCTGGCCGGGGTGCACAGCCCCTGGGCGATCCTGCTGCCGATGTTCGGCTGCACGGTGGCGACCGGTATCGTCATGCCGAACGCCACCGGGGCCGCGCTGGCGCCCTATCCGAAAATGGCCGGCTCGGCCTCGGCGCTGATGGGTTTCGTGCAGATGGCGCTGGCGGCGGCGGTGGGCATCGCCGTCGGCCACGCCTATGACGGCAGCGCCGTGCCGATGGCGCTGGGGATCGCGCTGTGCGGCTGGGCGGCGCTGGCGAGTTACTTCTTGCTGGTGCGGCGGGCGGCGCCAGCCTGAATCCGGCTGCGGATGCGGCCGAGGAGCTTCACCAGGGTTGCGGACTCCTCGGGCGTCATGGCTTCCGCGATGCGCGCCTCGTGCAGCTTGACGCGGCGCTTGAGCTGCTTCAGCAGCTTCTCGCCGGCGGCGGTCAGCACCAGGGCGTTGGAGCGGCGGTCGGTGGGCGAGGCGCGCCGCTCGACCAGGCCGCGCGACTCAAGCTGGTCGATGACGGCCACCATGGTGGAGCGGTCGAGCTGGGTGGCGGCGGCGAGCAGGCTCTGCGTCATGCCCGGATTGGCGGCGATCAGGACGAGCACGCCGAAGCGCCCGGGCGAGACGTCGTAGTCCTTGAGCTGCGCGGCAAAATCGCCGAAGACCGCCAGCTGGGCCAGGCGCAGCTGGTAGCCGATCAGGCCGGGCAGCAGGTCGAGCTTCAGGTCCTGGGCGGCGATCTTCTTTTTCGGGCTCATGTTGGGATGCCAATTGTTGAATGTGGCGTGTATTCTAACCGTTCAGGAGCGCTTGTCATGAAAACTGTCATACCCGCGTGGGAAGTGCCGGCCGTCCCGGTGGCGGGCAGTGCTGCGCGCTTTCCGGTGCGCCGCATCTACTGCGTCGGGCGCAACTACGCCGAGCATGCGCGCGAGATGGGCGGCCACCCCGAGCGCGAGCCGCCGTTCTTTTTCATGAAGCCGGCCGAGGCCGTCGTCACGGATGGGCGCATGGCCTATCCGCCGATGACTGCCGACCTGCAGCACGAGGTCGAGCTGGTGGTGGCGCTGGCCTGCGGCGGCCGCGACATTCCCGCCGCCGAGGCGCTGGATTGCGTCTTCGGCTACGCCGTCGGCCTCGACATGACGCGGCGCGACGTCCAGGCCGAGCTGAAGGCCAAGGGCCGCTCCTGGGAGATGGGCAAGGCCTTCGACCAGTCGGCGCCGATTTCCGCCATCGCGCCGGCGGCGCGCATCGGCCATCCGCAGCGCGGCGCCATCACGCTCACGGTGAATAGTCAGCCGCGCCAGCACGGCGACCTGGCCGACATGATCTGGCCGGTGGCCGACATCATCGCCAGGCTGTCCGGCTATGTCACGCTTCAGCCGGGCGACCTCATTTTTACCGGCACGCCCGCCGGCGTGGGGAAAGTCGAGCGGGGCGATCGGCTGGAAGGCGCGGTCGAGGGCGTCGGCGAGCTTTCAGTGGCGATTGCCTGAAGCCAGCGGCTCGCGCAGCACCTTCACCAGATGCCGGGCGATGTCCGCCGGCGAGCGCTTGCCCGGGCGGTACCAGGTGCGCGTCCAGTTGATGGCGCCGAGCAGCTGCAGGCGCAGCAGGCTGCGGTCGATGCCCGGCGGCAGGGGCAGTGCGGCGATCAGCCGCCGGTAGACGGCCTCGAAGCGGTCGCGCTCGGTGCGCAGCTGCTTCTGCATCTCCGGCGAGTTGAAGAGGAACAGGCTGGCGCCGGTCCACACCGTCAGGTCGTTGCCGGAGATCAGGTGGCGGATGTGCTCCGTGCAGGCGGCCTCCAGCCGTTCCCACGGGTCGTGGCAGGCGGCGAGGGCCGATTCCAGCGCCTGCGCCGCCTGGCGCATGCCGGCCGAGTGGGCCGCAACGAAGAGTTCGTCCTTGGACGGAAAGTGGTAGTACACCGAGCCGGGCTGGATGCCGGCGGCCTGGGCGATGTCGCGGATGGAGGTGCGGGCGAAACCCTTGCGGTTGAATTCGCGCACGGCCACCGACAGCAGGTGCTCGCGCGCCATCAGCGGCGCCTCGCCCTCGACGAAGCCGCCGCGGCGCGCATCGATGCGCCCGAGCGCCGCCTTCTGCGCGGCGTTGAGACGCGCAGCGCCCAGCTTCTTCAGCGCGGCAGCGCGCTTGGCGGCCGTTTCCAGGCCATGGCGCTGCCAGATCCAGCGCACGCCGGCTGCGGACACCCTGAGTCCCTTTTCCGCCATGGCTTCGGCCACGCGCGCCTGCCCCCATTCCGGCTGCTCGTGGGCGTGGTGCAGCACGGCGCGCTCGACTTCCAGGCGGCGATTGGCGGGGTGTGAGGTCTTCGACATGGCGCCACTATAACGCAAACTAACTAACCAAACAACCGTTTGACAAAGTTAGTAATCGCGGCGTATGGTGATGTCGCGTTGCGGCGATCATCACGACCGCGATCCAAACCAATAACGAGGAGAAGACAAATGCAGATCCGCAAGCTCGCCCTGTTGCTCTCGACGCTGTGCGCCGCCGGCGCGGCCCTGGCCGACATCACCGTCGGCGTCAGCGTTTCCGCCACCGGCCCGGCCGCTTCCCTGGGGATCCCGGAGAAGAACACCTTTGCCCTGCTGCCGCAGTCCATCGCCGGCGAAAAGGTGAAATGGATCGTGCTCGACGACGCCACCGATCCCACCGCCGGCGTGAAGAATGTCCGCAAGATGATCAGCGAGGACAAGGCCGACGTCCTGATCGCCGCCACCGCCACGCCGGTCTCGATGGCCATCCTCGAGGTGGCCTTCGAGACGAAGACCGCGCAGATCGCCATGGCGCCGGTGCCGCCGGCGGGAGAGAAGTCAGCCTGGATCTTCTCGACGCCGCAGAACTTCGGCCTGATGGCCACCGCCATCGCCGAGCACATGGCGGCGAGCGGCGTGAAGTCGATCGGCTTCATCGGCTATGCCGATCCCTACGGAGAGCTGTGGTTGAAGGCCATGCAGGGCGCGGCCGACGCGAAGGGCATCAAGGTTACCGCCGTCGAGCGCTACCAGCGCAACGACACCAGCGTCACCGGCCAGGCGCTCAAGATCATGGCGGCCAACCCCGATGCGGTGCTCGTCGCCGGCTCGGGCACGCCCGCCGTGCTGCCGCAGTCGACGCTGGTCGAGCGCGGCTACAAGGGCAAGTTCTACCAGACGCACGGCATCGCCAACCGCGACTTCCTCCGCGTCGGCGGCAAGAACGTCGAGGGCACCATCTTCCCGGTCGGCCCGATGCTGCTGGCCGAGCAGCTGTCGGACTCGCACCCGTCGAAGAAGCCGGCGCTCGACTACGTCAAGCTCTACGAGGGCGCCCACGGCCCGAACAGCCGCAGCACCTTCGGCGCGCACGCCTACGACGCCTTCCTGCTGCTCACCCGCGCCGTGCCGGAAGCGATGAAGAAGGCCAAACCGGGCACGCCGGAGTTCCGCGTGGCGCTGCGTGATGCGCTGGAGAACGTCAAGGAGCTGCCCGCCGCCCACGGCGTGTTCAGCATGTCGCCGACCAACCACAACGGCTTCGATGCCCGCGCCGCGGTGATGGCGACGGTGTCGAACGGCGACTGGAAGCTGCTCAAGTGAGCAAGGCGCCGTTTGCCAGCCTGCGCTTCGCACCCGCCGCGGTCGAGGTCGTGCGGCGTGCCGATGGCGTACAGGTGCTGCGCTCGCCGCAGCAACTTCAGCCCTACGCGCGCTGCATCGGGGAATACCTCGAGCGCTGGGCGGGCGAGGCGCCGGACCGGGTGTTCCTCGCCGAGCGCGCCGGCGCCGCCTGGCGCAGGCTGACTTTCGGCGAGGCGCTTCGAGAAGCCCGCGCCATCGGCGCCGCCCTGCTGGCCCGCGGCCTCTCGGCCGAGCGGCCGGCGATGGTGCTCTCCGACAACGCCATCGACCATGCCCTGCTGGCGCTCGGCGCCATGCACGTCGGCGTGCCGGTCGCCCCGGTGTCGCCGGCCTATTCGCTGATGTCTAAGGACTACGCCAAGGTGAAGGCGATCGCCGAGTTGCTCAAGCCCGGCCTGGTGTATGCCGCCGACGGGGCGAAGTTCGCCGGCGTGCTCCAGGCGGTCGACTTCGGCGGCGCCGAGATCGTGCTCGGCGCCAACCCGCCGGCCGGGCTGAAGGCGACGGCCTTCGCCGACCTGAGGAAAACGCCCGGCGCGGATGTGGATCTGGCCTATGCCGCGGTCGGTCCGGACACCATCGCCAAGTTTCTGTTTACCTCCGGCTCCACCGGCGAGCCGAAGGGCGTCATCAACACACAGCGCATGCTCTGCTCGAACCAGCAGACCATCAGCCAGCTCTGGCCTTTCCTGGCGGAAAAGCCGCCGGTGATCGTGGACTGGCTGCCGTGGAACCACACCTTCGGCGGCAATCACAACTTCAACATGATGCTCGCCAGCGGCGGCACGCTCTACATCGACGAGGGCAAGCCGGCGCCCGGCCTGATCGAGAAGACCGTCGCCAACCTGCGCGAGGTGTCGCCGACGATCTACTTCAACGTGCCGCGCGGCTTCGACACGCTGATCCCCTTCCTCGAGCAGGACGCGGCGCTGCGGAAGAGCTTCTTCGGCGATCTGCAGATGATCTTCTATGCTGCCGCGGCGCTGCCGCAGAACCTGTGGGAGAAGCTGGAGGCGCTCTCCATCCGGGAGCGCGGCAGGCGCACGGTGATGGTCTCGTCGTGGGGCGCCACCGAGACGGCGCCGATGGTGACGGCCGTTCATTACCAGATCGAGCGTGCCGGCGTCATCGGCCTGCCGGCGCCGGGCATCGAGCTGAAGATGGTGCCCAACCAGGGCAAGCTGGAGCTGCGCGTGCGCGGGCCCAACGTCACGCCCGGCTACTGGAAGCGGCCGGACCTGACCCGTGAAGCCTTCGACGAGGAGGGCTTCTACCGCATCGGCGACGCCGGCCGCTTCGCCGATCCGAACGATCCGGTGAAGGGTATCGAGTTCGACGGCCGCATCGCCGAGGACTTCAAGCTGATGAGCGGCATCTGGGTGCACGTCGGCGCGCTGCGCGTGAAGGCGCTCGCGCAGCTGGCGCCCGTGGCCCAGGACATCGTCGTCGCCGGCCACGACCGCGAGGAAGCCGGCTTCCTCGTCTTCGCCAGCCCGGCCGGCTGCCGCGGCCTCTGCCCCGACCTGCCGGCCGACGTGCCGCTGGAGCAGGTGCTGGCCGACCCGCGTGTCATCGCGCACGTGCGCGACGGCATGGCGAGGCTGAAGCAGGAGGGCGGCGGCAGCTCCACCTATGCCACGCGCGCGCTGCTGATGGCGGAACCGCCGTCCATCGACGCCAACGAGATCACCGACAAGGGCTACATCAACCAGCGCGCGGTGCTGGCGCGCCGCGCCGCGCTGGTGCAGCGTTTGTATGCGGAGCCGGCCGACGCCGCAGTGATCAGGTTGTAAAAGTCAGTCTCCACGACACGGCGAGAAGCTTCCGCTCTGCGGGGGCGGGGGACGTTTTGACCGAATTGTTACAGGAGCCATGAAATGAGCGAAGTCGTAAATGTTTCGATGCAGGAGGGGATCGCCGTCGTCACGGTCGACAGCCCGCCCGTCAACACCCTGTCGCGCGAGGTGCGCGCCGGCCTCAAAAGCGCCTTCGAATCCCTGCGCGACAAGCCGGAAGTCAAGGCCGTCGTGCTGGCCTGCGCCGGCAAGACCTTCCTTTCCGGCGGCGACATGCGCGAGTTCGAGACCGGCGTGCAGGCGCCCGGCTACCACGAGGTGCTGCGCCTGATCGAGGACAGCCCGGTGCCGGTGGTGGCGGCGCTCTACGGCACGGTGATGGGCGGCGGCGTCGAGACCGCCATCGCCTGCCATTACCGAGTGGCACAGGAAGGCACGAAGCTCGGCCTGCCGGAAATCACGCTGGGCATCATCCCCGGCGCCGGCGGTACGCAGCGCATGCCGCGCCTGATCGGCCTCGAGCCGGCGCTGGACATGATGCTCTCGGGCAAGCCGCTCACCGTGGCCGACGCGCAGAAAGTCGGTCTGGTGGACACGGCGGTCGACCGCGACGTCACCGCCGCGGCGATCGCCTGTGCGCACCAACTCGTAGCCGCGGGCAAGGGCCCGCGCCGCACGCGCGAGCGCGCCGTCGCCGGCGGCGAGAAGGCCGGTGAAACCATCGCCGCCCGCCGCGCCCAGCTTGGCAAGGCGTTCAAGAACCGCAATTCGCCGAATGTCCTGCTCGATGCCGTGCAGGCTGCGGTCGACAAGCCCTTCGACGAAGGCATCGCCTTCGAGCGCTCGCTGTCGAGCCAGGTCGAGCGTGCCGTCGAAGGCCGCGCCTTCCGCCACCTTTTCTTCTCCGAGCGCGAACTGCGCAAGATCCCCGGACTGCCGGCCGACGTGAAATCGCGCAAGGTGGCGAAGGTCGGCATCGTCGGCGCCGGCACCATGGGCGGCGGCATCAGCATGTGCTTCGCCAATGCCGGCATTCCGGTGACGATCGTGGACGCCGCGCAGGCCAACCTCGATCGCGGCCTGGCCACCATCCGCAAGAACTACGAGCGCTCGGTGTCGCGCGGCAGCCTGAAGCCGGAGCAGCTGGAGCAGCGCATGGCGCTGATCGCGCCGACGCTCGACTATGCCGCGCTGGCCGATGCCGACCTGATCGTCGAGGCGGTGTTCGAGAACATGGCGCTGAAGAAGGAAATCTTCGCGAAACTCGACGCCGTGGCCAGGCCGGGGGCGATCCTCGGCACCAACACCTCCACGCTGGACATCGACGAGATCGCTGCCGTGACGAAGCGCCCGCAGGACATCATCGGCCTGCACTTCTTCAGCCCGGCCAACGTCATGCAGCTGCTGGAGATCGTGCAGTGCGCGAAAACCGCGCCGGACGTGGTGATGACCGCGCTCGACGTCGCCAAGACGATCCGCAAGGTCGGCGTGGTGGCCAAGGTCTGCTACGGCTTCATCGGCAACCGCATGATGGACCCCTACGGCCGCGAGGCCGAGCGCTGCGTGCTGGAAGGCGCCACGCCGGCGGACGTCGACGGCGCGCTGGAGGACTTCGGCATGGCCATGGGCATCCTCGCCGTGTACGACATGGCCGGCATCGACATCGGCCATCTCACGCGCGTCGCGCGTGCCCACCTGCTGCCGAAGGACCCGACCTTCTACCGGCCGACGGCGCTGCTCACCGAGCGCGGCTGGCTCGGCCAGAAGACCGGCCGCGGCTACTACCGCTACGACGGTGCCGATCGCAAGCGCACGCCCGACCCCGAGGCCATCGCGATGTTCGCCGAGGAGGCGCAGCGGCTCGGCGTGCCGCAGCGAAAGCCCTCGAAGCAGGAAATCCAGGAGCGCTGCATTTACGCGATGATCAACGAAGGCGCGCTGCTGCTGGAAGAAGGCATCGCCGTGCGCGCCTCCGACATCGACATCGTCTACGCCTCCGGCTACGGCTTCCCGCGCTACCGCGGCGGCCCGATGTTCTACGCCGATACGGTCGGGCTGAAGGTCATCTACGACAAGATCATGGAATTCCAGAAAACCCTCGATTCGCAATACTGGCAGCCGGCGCCGCTGCTGGAAAAGCTGGCCAGGGCCGGCTCCAGCTTCGCCCAATGGCAGGCCGAGAGAAAGGTGTAGGCATCATGGCAAACGCATTCATCCCCTACGGCAGCTACTGGTCCACGCCCTTCGCCAAGTGGCAGGGCGCGCTGGCCAACCTGAACAGCATCCGGCTGGCCGCCGAAGTCGGCCGCAGGTTCCTCGAAGCCAAGCGCATCCCCAGGGAGAAGATCGACCTGGGCATCCTCGGCATCACCAATCCGCAGCCGGGCAGCTTCTACGGCCTGCCGTGGCTGACCGGCCTGCTCGGCCTGGAGAGCGTGCCCGGGCCGACGGTGCAGCAGGCCTGCGCCACCAGCGCGCGGGCGCTGCAGATGGCGGCGGCGGAAGTCGCCCAGGGCAGCGCCGGCTGCGCCCTCATCGTCTGCGCCGACCGCATGTCCAATGGTCCGGTCGTCTATTATCCGGACGAGACGGCGCCGGGCGGCCGCGGCATCACCGAGAGCTGGACGCTCGACAACTTCGGCCACGATCCCTACGCGAAGAACGCCATGATCGACACGGCGGAGAACGCCTCGGCGCGACTGGGCATCGGCGCCGCCGAGCTGAACGAGGTGACGCTGGCCCGCTACGCCCAGTACCAGGCCGCGCTGGCCGACGACCGCGCCTTCCAGCGCCGCTACATGGTCGAGGCGCCGCTCTTCGACTCCGGCTTCCGCAGGCAGACCGGCACGCTGGCCGCCGACGAAGGCATCTTCCCGACTACCGCCGAGGGCCTCGCTAAGCTCAAACCGGTCAAACCGAACGGCACCCACACCTTCGGCACGCAGACCCATCCGGCCGACGGCAACGCCGGCATGATCGTCACCACGCGCGAACTGGCGCGCGCGCTTTCCGCCGACTCGGCCATCGAGGTCGAGTTGCTCGGCTTCGGCCAGGCGCGTGTCGACAAGGGCTTCATGCCGCTGGCGCCGGCGCCCGCCGCGCAAGTGGCGCTGCAGCAGGCTGGCCTGTCCATCAAGGACGTCGACGCGGTGAAGTCGCACAACCCCTTCGCCGCCAACGACATCGCCTTTGCCCGCGACACCGGCTTTCCGCTGGAAAAGATGAACAACTACGGCTGTTCCCTGATCTGGGGCCATCCGCAGGGCCCGACCGGTTTGCGCTCGACGATCGAGCTGATCGAGGAGCTGGCCCTGCGCGGCGGCGGCGTCGGCCTGTTCACCGGCTGCGCCGCTGGGGATTCCGGCATGGCGCTGGTGCTGCGGGTCAGGGAGGCAGCGCGCAAGTAGCTGCCGGCTTGGCCGTGAACCAGGTTGAAGCTTTAGAGTTAAAATAAATTACAGACAATCCAACCCGCCGACGCCCCGTGACCCCCGCTCGCCTGGAATTCGTGGTGGACTTCGCCGACTGCGATCCGGCGCGCATCGTCTTCTATCCGCGCTATTTCGACTGGTTCGACCGCGCCACCGAGAACCTGTTTCGCGAGCGCGGCATGGCTTGGCCGCAGCTGTTCGTGCAGTACCGACTGGCGGGCTTTCCCATCGTCGATGCCAACGCAAAGTTCCTCGGGCCCTCGCGCTTCGGCGAGCGCATCGCCATCGAGAGCTGGATCGACGAGTGGCGCAACAAGCTGTTCCTGGTGCGGCACCGCGTGCACAATGCAGGAAAGGTCGTCGTCGAGGGGCATGAACTGCGCGTCTGGGCGCTGCGCGACCCGGCCGACCCCGAGAGCATGAAGGCGGCGCCGGTGCCCGAGGAAATCAAGGCGCGCTTCGAGGCGCCGCTCTAGGAAAACAGAGGAGACGGACATGGAAGACGTTTGGAAGACCAGCCTGCCGCGGCTCAACGAAGCGGCCCCCGATTTTTCCGCGCGCACCACGCAGGGGCCACGCAAGCTGGCCGACTACCGCGGCCAGTGGTTGATCCTGTTCTCGCATCCGGCTGACTTTACGCCGGTGTGCACTTCGGAGATCGTCGCCTTCTCCCGGGCCTACCCGCGTTTCAAGGCCCTCGGCTGCGAGCTGCTGGGGCTGTCGGTCGACAGCACCTTCTCGCACGTGGCCTGGCTGCGCAGCATCCGCGACAATTTCGGCGTCGAGGTGCCGTTTCCCATCGTCGAGGACCAGTCGATGCGCGTGGCCCACGACTACGGCATGATCCAGCACGGCGCCAGCGACACCTCGGCGGTGCGTGCCGCCTTCTTCATCGATCCCGCATTGAAGGTGCGGGCGATGGTGTACTACCCGATGAGCAACGGCCGCTCGGTGGAGGAGTTCCTGCGCATGCTGCAGGCGATGCAGACTTCCGACCAACATGACGTCGCCACCCCCGAAGGCTGGCAGCCCGGCGACAAGGCGGTGCTGCCGCCGCCGGCCACGCTGGCCGAGGCCGACGCCCGCGCGAAACGCAGTCCCGATTCCGTCGACTGGTATTTTTCCAGAACCGGGCTTCCCCGCAAGCCGGCACCGCGGGCGAAGGCGCCGAAAAAGCGCCCGTCCGGCAAATAGGCCCGCCCGTGTCGCCGTACCAGGCGGACTGACTTTAGAGCGCCTAACAGAATGAAACACACGTGCGTTGGGCTTTGGCGGCGATGGATGCTAGGCGCGGCGCGCCGCCCGCAGTCATTCTGCGGGCAAGCGCCGCAACGCCGCAGACGCGCCGCCAAAGCCCAACCCGAAGGGGCGTCGGCATTCGGCCGCGGCACGGCGTTGCACCTCCTTGCTTGGGAATCACCCAAGCGGCGTCGGCGCGCCTTGTTCCGCAGCCGAATGCCTTAGCCGCACGTGCGTTTCATTCTGTTAGGCGCTCTAGTGCGAGCCGCTCAGGCGGCGACGAAGTCGCGCTTCAGGTTCAGCGTCTCCATGAATGAATCGACGCGATTCTGCGCGCGCACCATGTCGAACTCGCGCTCGTCGCCCATGTTGCCCTCGTAGGTCATCACCGGGATGCCGGCGGCGGCGAGCCCCAGGCGGTTCTCCATGATGCCCATGGAGAGGCCCTCGCAGCCGCGGTTCATGTGGATCATGACGCCGTCGACGCCCCAGTGCTTGACGATGTACTTCATCATCTCCGTCTTCAGCGAGGGATCGAAGAAGTGCTGCCACAGCGGCTTCGACAGGTTCCAGTCGGCGTACAGGCGCAATGCCGTGGCACGGTCGTTGATCTCGATGCCCTTCTTCCACGGCAGGGTGCGCGGCATCCAGCTGCCGTCCTCGCGCGTCTCCCAGGTGCCTTCCAGGCCGAAGGTGTACAGCGAGCCGATGGAGACAGCGCCGAACTCCTCGAGGTAGCGGAAAATCTTCAGGAAGGCCCAGGGCGGCTGCGTGTCGCTCATGACGCGGCAGCGCTCGTTGGGTACGGCGGCGATGCCGCGGGCGACGCGGTCCTTGACCTCGTCGAGCAGCTCCTGGTAGAAGTCGGCGCACCATTGCGAGGACTTGTGCAGTACCGCCAGCACGTAGAGCGAGTACATCGTCTTCTCGTCGAGCGGGGCAGGGCGCGTCTGGTTGAGCAGGCAGACCTCGGCCCAGAGCGAGGTGGCGCGCATCTCGTTCTTCACGGCGCGGATCAGCAGTTCGTCGTCGCATTTGCGCCCGGTGACCTTCTCGACGAACTCGATCGATTCGTGCAGCTGGTTGGTGACGTAGTCGAGGCGACTCTCGTCGATGTCCTTGTAGGCGCCGATGCTGACGTCGACGTAGAAATCCGGCACGCCCTCGTACTTCGAGGCGTGCTGGTACCACTTGGCGTGCGAGCAGCAGATCTGCGTCTGAAAGTTGAAGTCGGGCTTGGGGAACTCGCCGCCGTAGAGGTACTTGTTGAGGTGCATGCCGCCCCAGTAGAGGCGCATGTAGGCGCACAGGTCGCGGGCGAAGCCGGCGGCTTCGGCCGCGTCCAGGCATTCCTTGGCGAACTTGCGGTCGAAGGCGATGCTGGCGCCATAGGGCTCGCCGGTGAGGGGATGGACGTCGTCGCCGAAGGCCGTCGGAATGGCGTCGAAGGACCAGCCGGCGGCGCCCCAGCGGATGCCGCCCTTGTCCTTGGCGCGGGCATAGTTGATGTAGTACTGCTCGCGCAGTTCCTTGGCCTTCTTCCAGCACTTCAGCGGTTCGGTCGGGTACTTGGCCATGTCGGTTCCTTTCAAATAAACATGAATGAACAATCATTCATCATGGGAGGGGGGATTCGGGCTGCGAGGGCCATCTGGCGCTTACGCTCCGGAGGCCTGTTCGTGGGCCGCCAGCGTCTGGCGGGCGATGATGAGCTGCTGCACCTCGGTGGCGCCCTCGTAGATGCGCAGCGCGCGGATCTCGCGGTAGAGCTTCTCCACCGGATGGCCGCTGACCACGCCGAGGCCGCCCCAGATCTGCACGGCGCCGTCGATCACCTGCTGCGCCGTCTCTGTGGCCGTCATCTTGGCCATGGCCGCCTCGCGCGTGACGCTGCGGCCCTGGTCGCGCAGCCAGGCGGCGCGGTAGGTGAGGAGCGCCGAGGCGTCGATGCCGGTGGCCATCTGCGCCAGCTTGGCCTGGGTGATCTGGAAGTCGGCCAGGGTCTGGCCGAACATCTTGCGCTGCGTGGCGCGGCGCAGTGCCTCGTCCAGCGCGCGGCGGGCGAAGCCCAGCGCGGCGGCAGCGACCGAGGTGCGGAAGATGTCGAGGGCCTGCATCGCCACCTTGAAGCCCTGGCCGGGCGCGCCGACCAGGTTTTCGCGCGGGATGCGGCAGTTCGTGAAACGCAGCAGCGCCAGGGGGTGCGGCGCGATCGTCTCGATGCGCTCGGCCACTTCGAAACCGGGCGTGGCGGCCTCGACGATGAAGGCGGAGAGGCCGCGCGCGCCGGGCGCTTCACCGGTGCGGGCGAAAACGACGTAGAAGTCGGCGATGCCGCCGTTGGAGATCCAGGTCTTCTCGCCGTCGAGCACATAGTGTTCTCCCTCGGCGCGCGCCGCGCAGGCCATCGCCGCAACGTCGGAGCCGGAGCCCGGCTCGGAGAGGGCGAAGGCGGGGATGGCCTCGCCTGCGGCCACCTTGGTCAGGTAGCGCTGCCTCTGTTCCGGCGTGCCGTGCAGGGTGAGGGCGCCGGAGCCCAGCCCCTGCATGGCGAAGGCGAAGTCGGCCAGGCCGGAGTGGCGCGCCAGCGTCTCCCGCAGCAGGCAGATGGAGCGTGTGTCGATGGCGTCGAAGCGGCCGCCGTTGGCGGTGCCGCCGACG
>CAJPFL010000154.1 GCA_905339315.1 Rhodocyclaceae bacterium | reverse complement strand
GGCGCCGAGGTGACGCTGGTGTGCGGGCCGGTGTCGCAGCCGACCCCCTCCGGCGTGGTGCGCGTCGATGTGCTGAGTGCGCGCGAGATGCGCGATGCGGTGCTGCGCCATGTGCGGGAAACGGACATTTTCATCGCCGTGGCCGCGGTGGCCGACTATCGCCCGGAGCAGACCGCGGCGCAGAAGATCAAGAAGGCCGCCCAGCCGCTGACACTCACCCTGCTGCCGAATCCGGACATCCTCGCCGAGATCGCCGCCCTGCCGAAACCGCCTTTCTGCGTCGGCTTCGCCGCGGAGAGCGAGAATCTCGACGAGTATGCCCAGGGCAAGCGCTCGGCCAAGAAGCTGCCGCTGGTGGTGGGCAACCTGCTGCGGCATGGCCTGGGCGGCGACGACAATACGATCGTCATGTTCGACGACGAAGGCCGCCATCCCCTCGGCCCGGCAGCGAAGATCGAGATTGCCCGCGGCATCGTCGCCCACATCGGAAAGATGCTCGCCGGCAACGGAGAGTAGGCCGCCATGCATCGCATCGATGTGCGCATCCTCGATCCGCGCCTGAAGGACAACCCGCCGCATTACGCCACGCCCGGCTCGGCCGGCCTCGACCTGCGCGCCTGCATCGAGGCGCCGGTCAAGCTGCATCCCGGCGACACCCAGCTGATTCCCGCCGGCATCGCCATCCACCTGGCCGATCCGGGCCTGGCGGCACTGATCCTGCCGCGCTCGGGCCTTGGCCACAAGCACGGCATCGTGCTGGGCAACCTCACCGGGCTGATCGACTCCGACTACCAGGGCGAAATCTTCATCTCCACCTGGAACCGCGGCCGCGAGACCTTCACCATCAATCCGCTGGACCGCCTGGCGCAGATGATCGTCGTGCCGGTGCTGCAGGTGGCCTTCAACATCGTCGACAGCTTCGAGGCATCCGATCGCGGCGCCGGCGGCTTCGGCAGCACCGGCCATGGCTGACGCCTGAAAAGACAAACCCCGCCGGAGCGGGGTTTGTCGTTGGGCTTGCTGCTGCGGATCAGGTCGACATTTCGGTGAGGATGTTCTTCAGCCAGCTCTCGGCGTAGACCGCCTCGAGTTCCGACAGGTCGGGCGAGACGCCGACCGAACCGGGCACCGCGATGATCGCGTTCTTCGCCTTGTCCACCTTGTAGACGCCAGTCACTTCGACCGCCTCCTTGGCGGAGAGGAAGCTGTAGCAGGTGTTGATGCCGGAGAAATCGACGAGCTCCTTGCCGTTCATCAGGTTGACGATGTTGGTGGCGCAGGCCTTGGCTTCCGAGTTGGCCGAGTAGCCGGACTTCGGCATGGCGCCGGCGATGCAGGCATCGCCGATGACATGGATGCCCTTGTGAATCGTCGACTCGAAGGTGGTCGGGTTGACCGGGCACCATTTCTTGTCCGAACCCACCACGCCCGCCGCGACGGCGATCTGGCCGGCGCGCTGCGGCGGAATCAGGTTGACCACCGCGCCCTTCACGTCCTCGAGGCCCTCGATCAGCACGGTCTTGCTGGCCGCATCCACCTCGGTGACCTTCTTCGCCGGACGGTAGTCGATGATGCCCTCGTAGTGCTTCTTCCAGCCCTTCAGGAACAGGCCCTTCTTCGAAACGATGTCGGGGTTGGCGTCGAGGACGATGATCTTCGACTTGGGCTTGTGCTGCTTGAGGAACATGGCGATCATGCTGGTGCGCTCGTACGGGCCGGGCGGGCAGCGGAAGGGCGCCAGGGGGATGGTCAGCACGACGTTGCCGCCGGCAGGCATGGCTTCCAGCTGCTTGCGCAGCAGCACGGTCTGCGGGCCGGCCTTCCAGGCATGGGGAATGACGTCAGGGGTGGTGGCCAGGTTGTAGCCCTTGACCTCCTCGGTGCGGAAGTCCACGCCGGGGGAGAGGACCAGGCGGTCGTACTTGAGCGCGCCCTTGGAGGTGATGACCGTCTGGGATGCCGCGTCGACGCCGGTGACCTCGGCCTGCAGGAACTTGATGCCGTGGTTGGCGACCAGCTTGTCGTACCTGATGGTCAGCGGCGACAGGTCCTTCATGAGGCCGCCGATGTAGAGGTTGCTGAACGGGCAGGAGACGAAATGGTCGTTGCGCTCGACCAGCACCACCTCGATGCTCTTGTCCATCATGCGGATGTACTTGGCGGCGATGGTGCCGCCGTAGCCGCCGCCGACCACCACCACGCGGCGGCCGGTCTTCGGCATGACCTCCGCCGTGGAGCCTGACGGGCCCGTGCTGGCGCAGCCGTAGAGGACGCCTGCCGCACCGGCGCCGGCGGTCATCTTGAGAAAACTTCTCCGATCGATTGTCATATTGTCTTCTCCCTTATTTCACGCTGGCGTAGAAGTGCGCGATGGCGTCCAGATCGCTCTGGGAAAGCGGCTTCATCTTCTCGGCCTTGCGGTCGAACATCTTGCGTTTGCCGGAATGGTAGTCGGCCATCTGGATCTCGAGGTACTTCACCCACTGGCCGGCCATGACCGGCGAGTTGTCCTTGATCTCCTTGCCGTTCTCGACGTGGCAGCGGGCGCAGTTCTTCTCGTGCAGTTCCGCGCCCTTGGCAACCTTGGCCCGGTCGAGCGTCTGGCTGGTGGTGAACGGCTTCTGCTTGGAGAAGAACTCGCCCATCGCCTCGAATTCCGCGTCGGAGTAGCCCTTGGCCAGGCGGCCCATGACGGTTGCCGGGCGCTCGCCGCTCTTGAAGCCCTTCATCGACTCGACGATGGCGACCTTGGATTGTCCCGCCAGGGCCGGCATGCTCGGCCCGGCGCTCTCGCCATGGGTGCCATGGCAGCCGGCGCAGGCGTTGGACAGCATGGCGGGCGTCGGCGGCGCCGCGAAAGCGCTTGCCGACATCGCCAGGACGGCAGCGGACAGCGCCCACTGGATTCCTTTTATCCTCATACTCATCTCCTCCTTTTGCGTGAAAAAACGAACTGCACGAACGCTACAACCTGCTGCATTACTGTTTCGTCACATTGATGTAATTCTTCACGTCGGGCATCGCCTTGTCGAGCCCGAACTGGTAGCCGAGCGAGACGAAGTGGAAGCGCGCGTTGGTGTGGTCCTCGTGGATGGCGATGCCGAAGTTATACACCTTGTCGGCGGCGATGCTGTGATCCCCCTTGCCGCCGCCGGCCAGCGTGCGCTCGAAGGTCACCACCCACTTGTTGCCTTCCTTCTTGCCCTCGGCCTTGAGCAGGCTCTTGCCGCCTTCATTGTAGCGCTGGTCCGTCACATGGCCGTCCACCGGCTTTTCGCCCTTGCCGCTGCGGAATTGCATCAGGTCCATGAACTTGCCGCCGGCGAGATCCCCGTCCTTGATGTACTTGGTCTTCTTGTCATCCTTGGGGCTCTTCATGGTGCGCAGGTCCTGGTGGCAGGTTGACCAGCAGCCGTTCAGGCTGGAACCCTCCACCGTGCCGCCGCCATCGAACATCATCGCCAGCTTGACCTCGTTCTTGGCATCCATTTTCTTGTCGCCGATCTTCGGCGGCACCCACTCGAAGCGGAAGTAGATCTTGTTGCCGTCGTGCGCCGCCTGGAAAGTGACCGGGATCGAGCCGGCCTTGCCTTTCGGCGGGGTGGGCTCCAGCACCGTCTTGGAACTGCCGACCGGCTTGCCGGCGACGATCTTGTCGCCGATCTCGCTGGCGTCGCCTTCATGGCACTTGGCGCAGAAGCGCTTCTTCTCGACGATGTCCGGGACTGCCGAGTGGTCGGCCTTGTTCATGACCCACTCGTAGCTCGCCTGTCCGGGATAGAACAGGGTCATCTTGCGCGGCGGGACCTTGTCCCAGTCCGGCGCGGCGAGGGCGCCACCGGCGACAAACAGGCCCATGACTGCAACGGTGATTTTTTTCATTGCCTACTCCTCTTAGTGCCCAGTACGGAAATCTGATTGCGAACGGCGCCGCTCAGCCCTGCTTGCCGGCTGCCGGCGCCTTTTCCTGTTCCAGCAGGTGGTGAACCTCCTTGTGCGCGATGCCCTTGTGGCACTCGATGCAGGTCTTGCCGTCCTCCATCGCGCCTTCGTGCTTCACCACCGAGCGATCCTTCTGCTTTTCCGGATCCATGGTCTTGAAGTCGTGGCAGTTGCGGCATTCCTTGGAATCCCGGTCCTTCATCCTTTCCCAGACGCGCTTGGCCATGGTCAGGCGGTAGGCCTCGTATTTTTCGGGCGTATCGATGGTTCCCAGGATGTGGCCGACCACGTCGCGGGCCGCCATGAGTTTCTGGAACGACTTGAACATGTAGTCGGTGGGCGTTTTGCTGCTGGCAACGTGGCAGTCGGCGCACTGCACGGTGGTGCCGCTGCGGTTCTTGTAATGCACGGTCTTCTTGAGTTCCTCGTAGGGAATGGTCATCTCGTGGCAGGAGGTGCAGAACTCAGAACGGTTGGTCCACTCCATGCCGGTGTTGAGGCCCCCCCAGATCAGGATGCCGCCGACGATGCCGAGGACGATCATGCGCAGCATTGAGCATTTCGGCGGATTCTTCAGGCGCTGCCAGAAACCCTGCTTGCCGGTGTCTTCAGCGCCACCCGGGGGCTGTGTGTTTTCGCTCATTTTCTCAGCTTGTCAGATCATGATGCCGGCTGCAACCGGCGCTACGCGAATCAACGAGGTTGCAAGCAGTGATTCGCATGCCTGCCAGAGCGACTGACGGTCGGCACTGGGCATTGACTCGGCATTGGAACCGACACAAGCACTCTCTCAATTTTTCTTGGTGCGATTATTGCAGCCAGTGCAGCCGCGGACAAGTGCAAATAATGTAATCAACAAATCAAGGTAGCTGATATTCAAGTCGGCTGATATTCCATGCGGGACGGGTCCGCAACCAATGCAATTGGCCTGAATATTATCTGGCTAAAGGATGTGCCTGAACGAGCCTGGGGATGGGTGCGGTGGCAGGCTGCAACTTCCGAGAGTCGGCTCCGGCGGATAATTATTTGATGCCGAGAATTTTCGCCAGTTCGTCGAAGTCGGCCAGCTTGGCGGGCTCGAAGCCGGCCATGCCGCTATACTTGAAATAGTCGCTCGCATCCTTGTCCTGGCCGGCCTTGAGCAGGGCCTCGGCAACCGCCTTTTTCTCGAATTCCGGCAGGTTGCCGCGCACGGCGAAGGTCAGATGCGGCACGCCCTTGCCGCTGTGGATCAGGTTGATGTCCTCGCCTTTTTGCACCCAGGCGTTGAACAGGCCGGCATTGGCCACGCCGACGTCGATCAGGTTCATCTGCATGCCGGCGAGCACGCCGTCGGCATCGTTGTAGTAGGCGGTGCTGCTGAAATGCTTTTCCGGATCCTTGATGCCGAGCTGCTGCAATTCATAGAACGCCAGCTTGGTGATCATGGCGTCCTTGCCGGTGAAGCCGATGCGCTTGCCTTTCATGTCCTCCGGAAAGGCGATGCCGGTCTTGCCCATGGCCATGAAGGCGGCGGCGAGGCGGCCGGGAACCTTGGCGACGGGTTCGTAGCCGGCGTCACGGTTGGCCTGGATGATTGCCGACGGCGCCGCGAAAATGAAATGATAGCGTTTGGTCTTGGCACGCTCGGCAAAGACGTCGAAGTTGCGCGAGCCCTCGACGCGGACCGGGCGCTTGACGATTCTCGACAGGTAGGCGGTCAGCCCTTCGTACTCCGAGGCGATCATCTGGGCGCTCTCGCCGTAGCCGATGACGCCGAGGATGTAGGCCCGTTCCTGCGCCAGCCCTGGCCGCCCGGCCAGAAGCAACAGGCCGAGGACGCAGCAACGCAAGCACCACATCGTTGAATATTTTCCGATCATGATCCCTCCTCATGCGCCGGCACGGGTTGGTTTCCCTGTTGCCACAGCGCTTTCACAAATGGAATCTAATGTAAAACCGCCACTTTAATTATTAATTTTCCTGCTGCGGCAATTATCCGACGTTTTTGAATCCTATACTATCCGGACACCGGGGATTGATCGTATTCGTGGAACACTTTGAACATGAGCAACATTGTCGAAGTGCGCATGCCGAAGTATCCCGAATGCTGGGAGACCTGCGGCAACTGCGGCAGTGGAGAGGTGGTCATCCAGACCCTGCTAGTCAGGCCGGGCGACGAGATCGGCCGCGACGACACCATTCTCGTACTGGAAACCGGTAAGGTGGCGCTCGACATCCCGAGTCCGCAGGCCGGGCGGGTGGTGGGAGTTTTCGTCGATGAGGGCGATCTCGTGGCCGAAGGCCAGCTCCTGCTGACAATCGAGCTTGCCTGAGCACTCTCCGTTAAAATTGCCCCTTTCCAATCAGGTAGCCCGAGCATGGCCCAATACGTTTTCACCATGAACCGCGTAGGCAAGATCGTCCCGCCCAAGCGCCACATCCTCAAGGACATCTCGCTCTCCTTCTTTCCCGGCGCCAAGATCGGCGTGCTCGGCCTGAACGGTTCCGGCAAGTCGACGCTGCTGAAGATCATGGCCGGCGTGGACAAGGACATCGAGGGCGAGGCCACGCCGATGCCCAACCTCTCCATCGGCTACCTGCCGCAGGAGCCGCAGCTCGACCCGGAGAAGACGGTGCGCCAGTCGGTCGAGGAGGGCCTCGGCGAGGTGTTCGAGGCGCAGCAGAAGCTCGACGCCGTGTATGCCGCCTATGCCGAGCCGGATGCCGATTTCGATGCGCTCGCTGCCGAGCAGGCACGCCTGGAGGCGATCCTCGCCGCCGCCGACGGCCATACCGCCGAGCAGCAGCTGGAGGTCGCCGCCGACGCCCTGCGCCTGCCGCCCTGGGAGGCGAAGATCGCCAACCTGTCCGGCGGCGAGAAGCGCCGCGTCGCGCTCTGCCGCCTGCTGCTGTCGAAGCCCGACATGCTGCTGCTCGACGAGCCGACCAACCATCTCGACGCCGAGTCGGTGGACTGGCTCGAGCAGTTCCTCACCCGCTTCCCCGGCACCGTGGTGGCCGTGACCCACGACCGCTACTTCCTCGACAATGCCGCCGAATGGATCCTCGAGCTCGACCGCGGCCAGGGCATTCCCTGGAAGGGCAACTACAGCTCTTGGCTGGAGCAGAAGGAGGAACGCCTGCAGCAGGAGGAGGCGTCCGAATCGGCGCGCCAGAAGGCCATCAAGAAGGAACTCGAGTGGGTGCGGCAGAACCCGAAGGGGCGGCAGGCGAAGAGCAAGGCGCGCCTGGCGCGCTTCGACGAGCTGTCGAGCCAGGAATACCAGAAGCGCAACGAGACGCAGGAAATCTTCATCCCGGTGGCCGAGCGCCTCGGCGACAAGGTCATCGAGTTCAACGGCGTTTCGAAGGGCTACGGCGAGCGCCTGCTGATCGACAACCTCAGCTTCCAGGTGCCGCCCGGCGCCATCGTCGGCATCATCGGCCCGAACGGCGCCGGCAAGTCGACGCTGTTCCGCATGCTCAGCGGCAGGGAACAGCCGGATGCCGGCCAGATCGTCACCGGCCCGACCGTCAAGCTGGTCTCGGTGGAGCAGTCGCGCGAGTCGCTGCCCAACGACAAGAGCGTGTGGGAGGCCATCTCCGGCGGCGCCGACATCCTCACCGTCGGCAAGTTCGAGACGCCCTCGCGCGCCTACATCGGCCGCTTCAACTTCAAGGGCGCCGACCAGCAGAAGCTCGTCGGCAACCTCTCCGGCGGCGAGCGCGGCCGCCTGCACCTGGCGAAGACGCTGATCGAAGGCGGCAACGTGCTGCTGCTCGACGAGCCGTCGAACGACCTCGACGTCGAGACCCTGCGCGCGCTGGAGGATGCCCTGCTCGAATTCGCCGGCTGCGTGCTGGTGATCTCCCACGACCGCTGGTTCCTCGACCGCATCGCCACCCACATCCTGGCCTGCGAGGGCGAGTCGCAGTGGACCTTCTTCAACGGCAACTACCACGAGTACGAGGCCGACAAGGTGAAGCGCCTGGGCGAGGAGGGCGCCAAGCCGAAGCGCCTGCGCTACAAGCCGCTGAAGGGCTGAGATGCGCACGACGATCTCGAAACTAGCCTTTCTGTTCGCCTGCTGCCTGGGCCTGGCCGCGGCGGCGCAAGCCTCGGAGGAAGCCGGTCTGGCTGTCGTGCGCGACCTGGGCCGACTCAACGGACAGGCGCTGGCCTGCGGCAAGAAAGACACCGCTTCCTGGGTGAGGATCCTGATGCTCAACCATGCGCCGAAGACGCGTGCCTACGGCGAAACCTACGAGGAAGGCACGCAGGAAGCATTCGTGGCCCATGGCCGCGGCACGCCCTGTCCGACTTCAGTCGAACTGGCAGACAGGCTGGAAGCCGTGACGCAGCGCCTGAAGACCGCGCTGCCGGCGCCAGGCCAGGTACCACAGGGCCACAACGCGTGGGAATCCGTGCCGAATGCAATCGTTCCGCGTTATCTGTTGCAGGACCCGAACGGCCGGGCAGTGACCAACGAAGACTTCCTCGGCCGCTTCCAGCTGGTCGCCTTCGGCTACACCTCCTGCCCGGACGTTTGCCCGACGACGCTGCTGGAGATGAAGGAGGTGCTGAAGCTCCTTGGCGACAAGGCGGCGCAACTGCAGCCGATCTTCATCACGGTCGATCCCGGGCGGGACAGCGCCCAGGTGCTGCGCGAATACACCTCGGCCTTCGATCCGCGCATTCTCGGGTTGCGCGGGTCGGAGGCGCTGACGCGGCGCGCTGCCGGCGAGTTCAAGGTGCGCTACGAGAAGGTGCGTGATCCCGCTGCGCCGCCGGAAAGCTACACTGTCGACCACTCGGCCGGCATGATCCTGCTCGGGCCGGATGGGCGCACCGCCGTCCGCTTTGCGTATGCCACCCCGGCCAGGCAGGTCGCCGAACGGATCGGGGCGCTGATGCTGGAGGAAAACCAGCGCGTCCCTACGCAGCGGCGCTGAACATACTTCACCAGTGGAGGAGTCGAACATGGCCAATTCGAAATCGCAGCGCAGGTTCCTGATCGTTCTGGTGGTCCTTGCCACGCTGGCAGTTGTGTTTGCCGGCGGCCTGTACTTCGGCGCCAAGGCGCTGAAGGGCAAGGTCGAGCAGGCGCTAGGGCCGGAGGCGGAAATCGGCGAAATCAGGCTGGCCCTGGGTGCCGTCGAGGTGATCAGGCTGCGCCTGAAGGCTCCCCCGGGCTGGCCGGCGCCGGACGCCCTTCGCGCCGAGCGCATCCGCATTGCCCCCGACCTGCTGGCCCTGCTTTCGGGCAAGGTGGGCATTTCCAGCATTACCGTCGATAAGGGCTATGTCTCCGCGCTGCGCAGCGCCGACGGCAAGCTGCGCGTGGTGCCCAGCCTGCTGGAGAAGAAGGAGGAGAAGAAGGACGCCGGCAAGGGACCGGAAGTAAGCATCGGTGCCATCGAGCTGCTGGACGGCGTGATGGAGTTCTTCGACGCCACGGCGAAGAAGCCTGCCCACAAGATCCGCCTCGAGCAATTGCAGGCGAAGGTTACCGACCTGAACCTGCCTGACCTGCAAGCCAGGTCGAAGCTGCGTCTCGACGGCGTGCTGAAGGGCGTGAGAAGCGACGGCAAGATCCTCATCGACGGCTGGATGGTGTTTGCCAGCAAGGATTCAGAGTTCCGCAACACGCTGCGCGGCGTCGACCTGATGGCCATGCAGCCCTATCTGCTGAAGGCCACGGATACCGGGGTCAGAAGCGGCACGCTGGATCTCGACATGCAATCGACCGTAAAGGCCAATCATCTGCATGCGCCGGGCACGCTGACGCTGAATGGCCTGCAACTGGATTCCGGCGGCACCTTCATGGGCGCGCCGAGCGCGGCCGTCCTCAAGCTGATGAAGGACAAGGACGGCAAAATCACCATGAAGTTCGTGCTCGACGGCAAGCTGAATGATCCGAACTTCCGCCTGAACGAGGGTTTCTCCACCCGCCTGGCCTCCTCGTTCGGCGAAGCGATGGGCATCAGCGTCGAGGGTCTGGCGAAGGGCGCCGGCTCGCTGGGCCAGAAGAGCGTGGAAGCAGCCGGCGGCTCGGCCGAGGGTGTCGGCAAGGCGGTCAAGGGACTTTTCGGCAGGTAAGCGCGCCGCAAGGCTAGGCTGCGAGCCAGCCACGGATCCGCTCGTACACGGGCTTGCGGCAGAGCAGGTCGAGATGTCCTGTTTCGAGGGCGATCCACTGCCGGTCCGGCGGGAACATCAGGTTGCGATCGTGTTCTGCATGGCAGCCGAGCGCGCTTGCCAGCGGCACCAGACCGTCGCCGACCAGCCGGTCCTTGATGTCGCCCGCCTGCTTGCCGGTGGTCGCGGCAATCGCAAAACACTTCACGCCGTCCGGCAAGGGCACCGCGGCATGGTGGCCGCTGGAACGCGCAAAGCGGTCGCGGCCGCGCCAGTCCTCATCGAGCAGCCAGGTGTGGCGCAGGTCGGTGATGCCGGAGCTGCGGATCTTGCCCAGGCGCGACAGGGGCGCGGTATACGGGCTGACGCCCAACGCGATGTCGATCAAGTTGCCGCCGCGCTCCATCGGCGCGCCGTGGTGGGGTGTGCCGAGGAACACCAGCTTCTTCAGCCGCCGCGGCCAGGCGTGGCCAGCCGCCGTGCCGTAATGCCAGGCGCTGCGTGCCAGCAGGCCGCCCATGCTGTGGCCGAGGATCGCCAGTTCCTTTACCGCAACCGGCCAGTTCGCCACCAGGATTTCGAGCTGATCGGCGAATTCGCGCCCGTTGGTGGAGATGTGGCGGCCGCTGTTGTAGTGCAGGTATGCCGGCGTGTAGCCGAGGTCGCGCGCCAGTGCGGTGCCGTGGTCGTGGCCCTGTCGTGCCCACTGCAGATCGTTCATGCACAGGCCATGCGCCAGGACCAGCAGCTTGCCGCCGGCGTCCGGGAGGGCGGAGGCGAGCGCTGACTTGTCGAGTTGCAACGGATGTCCGTCGCGACGCAGGCGCATGTGGATGGCCAGCGGATTTCCGCTGGTTTCGAGATAGTCGCCCAGGACGCCGTTGAGCACCGCCAGAACCGCCTCGCGTTCGGGTGAAGACAGCTTTTCGCCGAACAGCGGCACCAGCCGTCCCAGCACCGCATCGAGTCCGCCGCCCACCAGTCGCGTCATGCCGCGGACGCTGCGATAAACCAGCCCCGTAATGCCTGTCGTGTGCCCTGTCTTCGGCTTGCCGAGAACGGCCGGCGTACTGGCGATGTTGTGGTGCATCGCCTCCACCAGATCGGTCAGTCCGCCGACGGCGTCAAACGTCAGCCGGCTGAAGCCGTGGAGATCGGAGGGATGGAGGTGGGATTTGCGTGTCATGGGTTCGGTGCCATCCGCGGCGCGGGCGGACCCGGGTAGGCGAAGCGTTACATTCTATTGCAATTGCTTACAGCACCGGCCGCTATTGGCCGGCTAGCATGACCCCACCACAGTCTGAGACGCGGGAGACTTCAATGAGCAAGCACAATCGTTCGGTCCTGGCAGGCATCATGGGGGTCGCCATGCTGACCTTGGCGTCAGGCGCATTCGCGCATGATCGCGGCAGACATGGCGGGCATCCGGGGCACGGCTGGGGGCATTACCAGCACCACCACCACGATCATCACCGCTACAGGGTGGTGCGCGAGCGTGTTGTCATCCACCCGCCCCCGCCCGTGATCTACGCGCAGCGGGCCTACTACGGGCCGCCGGCGATTGTCATCGGCGTCGATCTCCCGCCGCTGCTGCTCAGGCTGCGCTGAGCTTTCCGCCGGCACGCGGCCGGGGTGTGTGTATCATTCCGGTTCACCCCGCAGCAACGGAACCGGCCATGGCAGACCTCTCCGATCACGACATGCCTCCAACGGCCTGCACGGGAATCGGCATCCCGCGCCAGAACGCCTTCGATGCCGCCGCCTTCGAGCGCGCCGTGAGCGACCTGCTCGCCGCCTGCGGCATTGCGCCCGAAATGCAGCACATGGGCCGCACGGCGGAGCGCGTGCGCACGCTGTGGCAGAAGCGCCTGCTCGGCGGCTACGACCTGGATCCGGCCGAAGCGCTGGGCGAGGGCTTCGAGGACCACCGTCGCGACATGGTGGTGGTGCGCGGCATCGCCGTGCATGGCGTCTGCCCGCACCATCTGGTGCCCTTCCGCGGCGTGGCGCATGTCGCCTACCTGCCCGGCGGGCGCCTGCACGGCTTCGGCCGCATCGCCCGCATGGTGGACGCGATCGGCCACCGCTTCACCTACCAGGAGTGGATGACGCGCGACATCGCCGAGGCGCTGGTGACGCACGGCAAGGCCGCCGGCGGCGCCTGCGTCATCGAGGCCGAGCAGTTGTGCCTGCTGCTGGGCGAGGACCGCCGCGGCGACGAGCGCGTCGTGACCCAGGCCTTCACCGGCGCCTTCGAGGCTTCCGGCCAGCTGCGCACGGAGTTCCTGCGGGCCATCGGCGCAAGGATGCCCTGAGGGTCTTCGCGCGCGAATCGATAGCCGTTGTCAGCACTGCTTGTGCGAACCGTCGCACAACGGCTTGCTGGCCGAGTGCTTGCAGCCGCAGAACCACACCTTCTCCGACTTCTCCGCCGTGTATTCCACCGGCGCGAATGGCGTGCCCTTGTGCGAGCCGTCGCAGAACGGCTGGGTTTTGCTTTTGCCGCAGGCACACCACCAGTACTTCTTGCCGGCTTCCACCTCCACGGCATACGGTGCTTTCTGCGGGATGTCGGGACTGCTCATGGCTGCTCTCCAGTTTGATGGCTGTATCAGGATTTTCGTTTGACATTAAATAATTCCCGACTAATAATGTCAAGTATAAAGAAAACCCCAACCCCAACAGAGAGAAAACATCATGATCGTCATCAACGGCAAAGAGATCGAAACCGACGCGGAAGGCTATCTGGCGCAACTCGACGACTGGTCCGAGGACATCGCCAGCCATCTGGCGCAGCAGGACAATCTCCAGCTGACGGAAGAGCACTGGAAACTGCTCAACTGGATCCGCGCCTACTACCTGGAGAACGGCACGGCACCGAACCTGCGCGTCATGCAGAAGCTGCTCAAGGACGACCTGGGCCAGGAGTGGTCGGACAAGAAGCGCCTGTTCGAGCTTTTCCCCTACGGCCCGGCCAAGCAGGGCGCCCGCTATGCCGGCATGCCGAAGCCGACCGGCTGCGTCTGATAACATTCATGGATGGATTTTCTCTGCGACGTCGGTGAAGCGGATTTCGAGGAGCGCGTGGTGGCACGCTCGCATCAGGTGCCGGTGCTGGTGGATATCGGCGCCGGCTGGTGCGGGCCCTGCCGCGTGCTGACGCCGCTGCTGGAACGGCTCGCCAAGGAGTACGGCGGCGCCTTCGTGCTGGCCAATGTCGATGCCGACGAAAACATGAAGCTTGCCGGCCGCCACAAGGTGCGCGGCTTTCCGACGGTGATCGCCTACAGCCGCGGCGGCGAGATCGACCGCTTCCACAGCGCGCAGACGGAAGGTTTTCTGCGCCGCTTCATCGATGGCGTCATTGCGCGCCATGCCGCCCAAGCGGCCGGTCAGCTGGCCTGATCCCGGCCTGTCTCCTTGAGCCGCAGCGGGCTGATCTGGACGCTGCGCTCGCCGTCGGTCAGCCAGGCCTGCCCATCCTGGATCGTGCATTGCAGGTTCATGCTGCGACCGGCCAGTGCCGCGAGTTCCTTCGAGGTGTCGGCCGGCAGGCCCACCACGTCCAGGTTCCGCAGCCGCTCCAGCTTGTCGCGGTTCTGCGCCCACCAGAGGTCGGCGCCGCGCCCGCCGTAGCACAGCACCACGACGCGATCCGCCCGGCCGCAGGCCTTGCGGATGTC